>CAIJOU010000906.1 GCA_903822375.1 Candidatus Hydrogenedentota bacterium | reverse complement strand
CTTACCGAGCAGATGAGCCAGATAAACGATCTTTCCGCGAAGTACAAAGCTTCGCCCGGAAAGCCGATCTTCGAGATGGGGATCGAGGACAAAGTGGCCCTTGACCCCAGGGTTATCGCCGCGCGGCAGGAGTTCATCAAGCTCGACGCCGGATTTGCGGAAATCACGGAGCGTTACGGGGAGAAGTCACCGCAGCTCGAGGTGGAGCGGGGAAAGATCAACGCGCTGAAGTCCAAGGTGACCCAGACTGAACAGTCGGTGCGCGGCGAGATGATTGCCTCAGTGAGGGCTCTTCTGGAGAAGGACTTGGGTGCGATGCGGGCGGAAACGGAGGACGCGCAGTCACGGAAGACCGGTTTCGAAAGCCTGATCGCGGAAGACCGCAAGCGCTCCGCCGAGGCGGCCCAAATGGCTGCCGCCATCGATGAGTTGAAGACCCACGCGGACGAGACGCGTTCGCTGCTGCGTGCGGTGCGCGAGGAGATTTCCTCCATCACGCTGGAAAGCAACGCCCCTGCGCGGGTGAAGATGGCCTCGGCCCCCAGCGTTCCCTTGACGCCGGGGTTTGGCCGGCGGTTGCAGGTGATGTTCCTGATGTTGATGATGTGCGGCGCGGCGGGTCTCGGCGCGGGATTTCTGCGGGAGATTACAGATCAGCAGATACGGTCGGAAGAGGACCTCATGTATGTCACCGACAGCCCCGTGCTGGCGTTGACGCCCCACATGGACAAGAATGCCGCCGACAAGTATGGGATGGTCACCGTTGCCGCCGACAAGGCCGGCACGGCGGCGGGCAATGAATTCCGAAAGATACTCTCCTGCATGGTCACACCCCGCGGCAGGAGCTTTTCGCACGCGACAATCAACTCGTGCCTGGTGACCAGTCCGACCTGGGGCGATGGCAAAACGACCGTCGCCTGCAATCTGGCCATAGCGCTGGCGCAGGCGGACCGTCGGGTGCTCCTGATGGAGGTTTCATCGCAGCGGAATCTGGAGCGGGCGCTTGGCATGGAACCGGCCAGGGGGGTGACCGACGTGCTCTCCGGGAAACAGATACTGCGCGTGGCGGCGCGCGCCACCGCGCACAGCGGCCTGTTCGTTCTCGGGGCGGGACTTGAGCCCGAAAGACTCTCCGCGAAGGTGGCTTCCAGCGAAATGGCCGCACTCGTGGAGAAGGCCATGCGGGATTTCGATCACGTCATCATAGATACCCCGCCCTTCCTTTCCGTGGCCGACGCGCGGCTCTTGTCGCTGATGGTTGACGGGGTTGTGCTCGTGGCGGGGGTCGGCGTGTCCACGCAGGCCATGGTGCGCCAGACCTCCGATGAACTGCGGCGTGCGGGAGCGCGAATGGTCGGCGTTGTTCTCAACTGCGCCCGCTCCACCCGCGAACCCCATCTGGCCGGTGTGGCGCTTTACGAGGATCCCTTTGCCGGACAGGACAGGAGAATCCCCGGTCAGGACAGAAGAAGTCCCGGACAGGACAGGAGAAATCGGAAGCAGGACACGACCGTCGCGATCGCGCCGCAGTACCTTCGGGTTGTGGAAAAAGAAAGGGTTTCTGTCGGTGCCGCCGTCGGCGGGGCGGACATTCCGAAAACCGGCAACAGCAAATTGTACATAGAAGTGCCTTACATTCATGGAGGTGCTTGAACTGGAACCGGGCACAACCGTCTCGGATTTGCCGGAAACAAGCAAGTCCGCCGGGGCGGTGATCCCGGCGCCCGAGACGCGGCGCGTCGACATCTGCGGCGTCATGGTCGACAACATCAGCCTCAAAGCGTTGCTGAATGCCGTCCTGATTCGCACTGAAGGGGGGACTCCGGGCTACGTTGTCACGCCAAATGTGGACCACGTCTGTCTGTGCAGGCGCAATGCCGCGTTCAAGCGCGCCTACGAGGGGGCGTTTCTCGTCGTGCCCGACGGCGTGCCGCTCCTTTGGAGCGGCAGAATACTGGGCACCCCGCTTGCGCAGCGCCTCAATGGAACCGACCTTGTCTACGCGATTTCCGAAAGCGCCGCCGCCGCAGGCCGTTCCGTCTTTTTTCTTGGCGCCGCGGAAGGTGTTCCCGAACAGGCTGCGGAACAGCTAAAATCCCTTTACCCGGAATTGCGCGTCGCCGGAACATACAGCCCGCCCATGGGTTTTGAGACGAGTGCGGAGGAGAACGCCGGCATCATCGGGCGGCTGCACGTCGCGGCGCCGGACATTTGCTTTGTGGCCGTCGGGTCGCCGAAACAGGAAATCTGGATGCACCAGTACTGTGAAGAAAGCCGCGTGCCCCTGATGATCGGCGTGGGGGCTTCACTGGATTTCATTGCCGGTCGCAAACGCCGGGCTCCGCGCGTGTTTCAGAAAGCCGGGTTCGAGTGGTTGTGGCGGCTTTGCACGGAACCCCGGCGGCTCTGGCGGCGCTACCTTGTGGACGACATGCTGTTTTTCGTGCTGCTGGCGCGGCAGTTCATGCGTTCAGGTATGTCTCGCCGTTGTGCGTCGGCCTCCGTCATGGAAACGGATGCCAAGACATCCGCCCAGGAGAACCATTTCTCAGAATAGCCAGGCAGGCAAACGGGACAGCAGTGCGGAGAGGGATGCGGAATGGAATGTGGAATGAGGGTTGATGGCTGCGTGGTGATTGGCCGCAATGAGGGTGCACGGCTTGTGACCTGCCTGAAATCCGTGGCAGCGAAAGTTGGCGGGTTGGTCTACGCAGACTCGGGTTCCTCAGACGGAAGTCCCGATGTGGCGCGTGAAATGGGCGTTAACACGGTCGAACTGGATACGTCTGCACCGTTC
This sequence comes from Candidatus Hydrogenedentota bacterium, assembly GCA_903822375.1. GTDB lineage: Bacteria > Hydrogenedentota > Hydrogenedentia > Hydrogenedentales > CAITNO01 > CAITNO01. The sequence continues at coordinate 912 of CAIJOU010000906.1, read as the reverse complement.
ACGGCCGCGCGGGGCCGCAATGCCGGCCTGGAAAGGCTGCTTGAAACATGTCCCTCCACAGAATTCGTGCAGTTCGTGGACGGAGACTGCGAACTTCTGGAAAACTGGCTGGAACATGCGCGCCGCGCATTTGATGAGCATTCGGATGTGGCCGTCGTTTTCGGGCGGCTGCGTGAGCGTCACCCTGACAGTTCGGTGTACAACCGGTTGTGCAACATGGAATGGAACACGCCTGTTGGTGAATCGGCAAGTTGCGGTGGGATTGCCATGATGCGCGTGCGGGCGCTGCGCGAATGCGGTGGATTCGACGAGGGATTGATCGCCGGCGAGGAACCTGAACTCTGTTTTAGACTCAGGGAAAAGGGATGGAAGATACTGCGCATTGAAGCCGATATGGGGTGGCATGATGCGGACATGGTCCGCTTCGGGCAGTGGTGGAAACGCAACATCCGTACCGGCCACGCCTACGCGGAGTGCAGTCGGAGACATGGGGGAACGCCCGAACGCTTCTGGGTGCACGAGACGCGAAGTGCGGAGTTTTGGGGCTTTCTGATGCCGGCAGCAGCGGTGCTTCTGGCGTGGCCGACGGCCCTGTGGAGCCTGTGGCTGCTGGCCGCGTATCCGGCGCTTGCGGTACGCGGGTACAGATACATTCGCCGGCGCAAATTCTCCCGCGCGGAAAGTGCGGTCTACGCATTCTTCTGCACGCTGGGCAAGATTCCGCAGGCTTGGGGCGCAGTGTCCTGCCGTCTTGGCGCCATTGCCGGTCGCCGCCGCGGGTTGATTGAATACAAGTGATGCAAGCTTTTCTGCACGCACTTGACAGATAGAAAAGGCCCGGTTGATACTGTGGCAGTGGATATGAGCATTCCCCCCCGAGGGCCGATGGAACGTTGCGCAGTCAGGAGTAGG
>CAIJOU010000905.1 GCA_903822375.1 Candidatus Hydrogenedentota bacterium | reverse complement strand
GTGACGCGGGCCTGCCAGTCCCGCTGGTCGCGGGCAGTTTCCGTGCCGGTGAACCCGCCATAGAGACTTACGTTTGCCTTCATCGTCAGGACAGGGTTTGTTGCGGCTGTATAGTTTCCCCCGGCAACCCATACTTCGCTGTATGTGAACCGGGAGGCGGCCTCCACGGCGGGTTGAATGGAGGTGTATGCGGTGGCCCAGGAGGCCCCATCCTCTGCGCCGGAGACATTGTCCTTGTCCACGTACCACACGCCGCCCGCCGCGTTAGCGCACAGGACGAAAAATATCGCCAAGAATCCCATGAAGTATTTCATGGCCAGTCTCCGACCGTTTGACAATCCTGAGCCCGCAGGCCGAAGACAGGATGGTTTGCGGATATGAATCCATATGCGAAACCCCACAAAACTTCACCCCTTGGCCCCCGCTCGATACAGCACCTTTGAAAGCCCACCTTAGAACCCCTCAGGTTGACCAAATGAACTGCGTTGCCTAGTGGCATTATCAGTCATGGAGATTGGGGTGTCAAGTGGATCGAGACTGGCACCTCAATGGCGTTCTGTAGTAGTAGACAATTACGGAATGCCCTCTCTCACGCCCGAATTTCAGACCCGTGCGGCAAATGTGCCGCGCGGACTCGTTCAAGAAGTTGACTGAAGAGACCGGTACTTCCTAACATTGAACAGCCCCGCGGGTAGCGTGGTGAAGCAAATCTGAGGTGCCTGATTCTTCCATGCCAACGGGGGCTTCGCCAAACGCCAGGTTCAAAAACGCTGTTCAAGGCTACAATGGAGAGGACTGCAACATGCCGCCCTATGAAAACGGCCATGAAGTCCCCAATCAACCGATAGTCCATCCCGCCCAGAGCCCACGCGATTCTGACAAGGGAACGGTTCAGGGAACCCCGCCGTTCCCGGATTCTCCCAAGGGGCCGGTCCCGTCAGGACCCGCTTCACCGGCAGACCCTTTCTTGAACAAACAAATCGGCAACCTGCTGCTGCAGAAGGTGCTGGGGCAGGGTGGGTTCGGACGGGTCTACCTGGCCCGCGATCTCAACCTGGAACGGGATGTGGCGGTCAAGTTCCTGCGGGACACCATCGACGCCCACCATTTGCGCCAGTTCAAGCGCGAGGCCCGCGCCATTGCCGCGCTTGGCAAGCACCCGTCCATCGTGGCCATATATCAATACGGGGAGTATGAAGGGCACCACTATCTTGTGCTCGAATACATGCCCATGAGCGCAAGCCAACTTCTCAAAGAACATCCCGACGGGTTGCCTGTCCCCACCGCGCTGCGAATCACCCTGGAGTGTGCCGAGGCGCTGGAGGCGGCACACGGTCAGGAAATCCTACACCGGGACATAAAACCAGGAAACATCCTCTTGGAGGGCGCGGAGGGCCGCGCCAAGCTGACCGATTTCGGGCTGGCACAGGTTCTGAATGCAACGGATCAGTCCGTCGAGCAGGGGGTGTGCGGATCGCCGCCCTACATGTCGCCGGAACAGGCCTGCGGAAGAACCATCGGGCCACGATCTGATGTGTTCTCCCTAGGCGTCACGCTTTACGAACTGCTCTCGGGGCGGCGCATGTATACCGGCGATTCGGTTTACACCACCCTGGCCCAAATTCAGCGTGACGATCGGTTTCCCATCAAGGACCGATGCCCCCATCTGCCCGAGGAGATCATTGCCATAGTGGACAAGGCCACGGCCTTTGCCCCCGCGGAACGTTACGCCTCCGCTGAACAGATGGCCCAAGCGCTCCGGGACGCCCTCAAGGGCCTTTATGGCCGTGACATTGCGCCCACCCCCACCGTGCACATGCCCGCATCCGCGTCGCCGGCGCGGGCGGCGCGCTGGAAGGCGGCTGGACTGGCGGCAGCAGCGGCGTTGATCACGGTGGTCGTTATCCTGGGCTGGTCCCGTCTGAACCCCAACTCGCAGATGGCGGGCTTTTCCACGCCCGCGCTGGCGGCGGCGCGGGAGCACATGGACCACGGGGACTTTGCCAAGGCCGAGCAAGCCTACCAACCCTATGTCCGGGAACATCCCGAGGACCAGCAGGGACAGTACGGCCTGGGCATGGCATTGAGCCATCTCGGGCGTTTGCAGGAGGCTTCAACGCAACTGAACAAGGTGAAGGAAGAGCCCCTGAAACGGGAACTGGACGCCACGGTGGCGTATGAAGGCAAGGCTGCCGACGCCTGGAAACGCATTGAGGAGGACGCGCAAAAGGCACTCAAGGCCTATCCCAAGGTCCTGCTGGCCAGGTTGTCTCTGCAAAAGGGCGAATACGAACGGGTAACCAAGGAACTTGCCAACCTGAATAGCACCGCCTTTCGTTTCGGTTACCAGTATGACCACGCCCTGCAGACCCTGGGGCAGGCCTATTACGCCATGCTGGACTACGAAAGAGCCAAGGTAGCCTTCGCGACACTGGAACAGCGCGGGGGTGCCGATCATGCCGTGGCCCAGGCCTACCTGAAAAGCATCACCGCCAAAATGGACGAGGGTCGGCGCAAAGAGGTCCGGGAGGCCGCCCAGCGAATACGCCAGCAGATGGACAGTGCCCCAACAACCGTTACCCCTCAGGACCCTTGGACCAGTCGTCCCCTGACTTTTCTGGTGCTTCCCTGCGAAGCCCGGGGCAGTCAGTATGCGACAGACTCGGGGGCGGCCGGGGTGTTGCCGTTGCTGCTCGGGGAGCGCATCGTTCAGAATTCCTCCATGAAAGAAGTGGACCGCGAACACATCTCCGAAATTCTTCAGGAACAGGAACTCTCTGCCACCCTGGGTTCAAAGACCGCCCAGTTGGCGCTGGGACAAATACTGGGCGCGCGGCTTATGCTTGAGTGTCAGTTTGTGAAACTTCAGAATAACGAGATGCTTCTGTGCAAGATGAATGACGTTGAAACCACGGAGCTGATACCGGTGAAGTCGGTGGAACTGCCCGCCGGTCTTCCTGCGGGAACGGCTTTGGACGATGTTACCAAGGCCATCTGTCAGGCGGCGCAGCGTGCTTATCCACTGCGCGCCCGGCTCTATCGGGCACCCTCGGGCCCGCAGATCAATGTCGGTGGAAGCATGGGCGTCAAGGCGGGCATGCAATTTGAGATCTTTGCCCCCGAAGGCGAGTCCCTTCCACCCATCGGGCTGGCCACTGTCGCAGCGGCTTCCGCCGGAAACAGTGCCGCCATGGTACTTGAGGGTATAGACCTCAACAAGCTGCCCACATCCCCTGATAAGGGATGGCCTGTCCGGCAAAAACCAAGTAAGGACTCATAACGCGCTGAGGCAAACGACGGCACAGTCCAATTAGAGGTAGATTACTGTGGACAGCAGGAACCGGTGCTGCACCACGTCTTCCTTAAAGCCGCTCAGGCCGCGGATAAAATCGTGATTAACGCCAAATCCTGCACGTAGTTGATACGCGGCGTCGATGTTTATACGCTGGCCAAGCAAGAGTCCCAGACCCAGGGAAAAGCCGTAGAAATTGTCGGGCTTTCCTGACCCGTTGTCGCCGGGCCACTGGAAACCGTCTGATTTGGCCGTGGCGGGTTCCTGGTCGAAAAACAGGCCGCCGCGCACCGTCCACAGCCGCGCCAACTGCTCTTCGGGCTCTTTCGGCAGGAACACGTATTCCGAGCCCAGGCGCACCGTAGTGGTGGGCTCGAAATGGGTCCGCGTCCATGGATTGTCAAGGTTGCTGTCATCCACCAGCGACCTGCGCTGTCCCTCACCGGTGACTAGGTAGAAATCATTCCAATCCGTGCGGGTGACATCCAGTGACATTGTGAACCTATCGCTGAAACGATAGGCGGTTCCCAGGGCCAGGGAGTCCGGAAAGCGCACATGGCGTTTTTCGTCACGAACACCGCCCTGCACATCCAAATAGCCGCTGCCCAGTGAAGAGGGCAGGTCCAACTGGATGTTCGACGATGTCCGGTGATAATCCACATTGCCCGTGAAGGCGCTGTCGTAGCGCATCCCGAAACTCAGCCGGTCCGTGGGCGACCACAAAAGGCCCAGGGTAACATTGCGGCCGGTGAAATTCTCATACACCTCTTTATTTTTGGTTCTTCCGCGATTTGCGGGAAAGAATAAGGCATCAGTAACCTCCCTTTACACACAAGGGCCGACAATTCGGCAGGAGGTTACTGATGCACGAGAAGCATTATATTGCGGAACTG
>CAIJOU010000904.1 GCA_903822375.1 Candidatus Hydrogenedentota bacterium | reverse complement strand
GGCGGCATTCTTTCTCGTCACAGCGGCCTACGCGTCGCCGGTCCCGCAGGATTTTCCGCATTTTGTCGTGCCCGGTTATGACAAGGAAATGGAAACGCTTCGGGAGCTTTATTGGCTGCATTATGAGCCCGCCGGTCCGCTGATTCCGCTGTGGGACGAGTGGATGCCCCAATCGACGCTCTGGCCCGCGACCGGGCCGGACGGGCAATTGGATTCCATGCGCACCCGCTGGGCGCAGGCTTTGGCAAGCCGGAAGATGGACGGTGAGGGCTATGTGCTCACGCAGCAGCACGACGGTCCCGCCCACGCCGAGGGTTGGCCCTTTCCCCGATGGATGGAGGCCAAGGGGATGGGCTGGCATTTCCGCGGGACGGGCGTGCAGGGATATGACGCACCCCCGGCCACGCCCGAGGGGTGGACCGTTACCGGCGGGAAAGGGGGCGACATCGACGACCATGGATGGGTGGTTGAACTCACTGAGCCGGGCGCGACCCTGCAGGCCCCGGCATTTAAGATGGATGCCAAGAACGGCCCCTGGCTGCGGCTGAACTGGTGGGCCACCGGCATCGACCGCGCCTGCTGCTACGTCGAGTGGACCACGGAAGAACAGCCCGAGTTCACCCCCGACCGCCGCGCCTACTTTGCCCCCGCAACGCCGGGCGGCCAGTTGCTGTCGGCACCGCCCATGGGCCCCAAGTCGGCGGGGGAAATGATCACCTCGACCGTCGAAACCCGGACGATGATTCCGGTGCACCGCATTCCAGGATGGAAGGGAACCGTCACGGGACTGCGCATCCACGTGGACAACCCAGCCGCGGCCAGCCTGGTCATCAAGTCCTTCCACACCGCCTGCGACACGCGCCACAGCATCAACAACCCAAATTTCATACGCGGCTGCCGCGACTACTTCCTGTGGACCCATGACATCACCTTCCTGCGCGAGCAAATCGGCCGCATGCGTTCCGCCATGCGCTTCACCATGAACGAATTAAACACGCGCCAGCGCAAGTGCATCTACACGACATGGCCCGGCCATGAAGGCCGCAGCGGGGTGCGCATCGGCGCGGACAGCAAGAAGGTCATCATTCCCGGCGAGGGCATTGGCAGCAACTACTGGGACATCCTTCCCTTTGGCGGCGAGGATGCGCTGGCCACCATCTACTATTACGACACCCTGCTTGATCTCGCGGACCTGGAAGAGCAGACCGTGCGTCATCCGCAGTGGTGCGTCGCCACCGGCGCAGAAGCCTTCGATCCCGCCGACCTGCGCAGCCACGCCGCCGAGGTGAAGGACTACGGCACCAAGCGCTTCTGGAACAGCGCGACCGGGCGTTTCGGCACCGTTGATCTCGACGGCGGCATGCACGATTACGGGTTCACCTTCCTGAACAACGAGGCGGTCTACTACGACTTCGCCACGCCCGACCAGGCCAAATCGATCCGCGACTGGGAGTCTGGCCGGCGCGTCGTGGACAGCGACACCTCCACCGGCGCCGACATTTACCGCTGGCGTTTCGGACCGCGTTCCACCACCAAGCGCAACCTCGACTATTACATCTGGTGCTGGAGCAGTCCCGAAAGCATCCCCTGGGGCGCGCAGGTGCAGGACGGCGGCGCGGTGCTGGGCTTCTCCTACCACGACCTGATGTGCCGATTGCTGACCGACGGTCCCGACGACGCTTGGCAGCGGCTGAAAGAAATCCTGGCATGGTTCGGCGAGACGCAGGCGGCGGGGGGCTATCGCGCCTACTACAAGGACCCCGAGCACGGCACCATGCAGGGCGGCAACGTCGCGGGAGGGCTTGGGCTCGACAAGGAGTTCTTCGAGAGCATTATGGTGCCCCAGGTCATGCTCTACGGCTTCCTCGGTTTCTATCCCACGGCCGACGGATTCACCCTTAACCCCCGGCTCCCGAAGGACTGGCCGGAGTTCACCATCACGCGCATCCATTTGCAGGGCGCGGTGCTCGATATCACCGTGCGTGACAAGACGGTCACAGTCACCGGCACCGGCAAGGCCGACGAATCGCTTGTGGCCGAACTGCCCACAGGCTGGCAGTTGACCAGCACACCGGCAAACCTTGTCACCGCAAAATAAGGACGGAGAGGAAAGATGGATCAGAACCTGCAGGGAAAGACTGAAATTACGCAGCAACGTAGACGCGGCATCCTGCCGCGTTCTCCCCTCGTTCCCAAGTTGAACTTGGGAACGCACTTGCCCGCGAAGTTGTACTTCGCTGTGCGGCGGCATGGCCGGTCCATCCTTCTTGTTGCCCTGTTGACGCTTCTTTTCCCGGGTTCGGTTCGCATCGCACTTGCGGAAGAACCCAACACACTCACCCCGGCCGAGAAGAACAACGGCTGGCAACTGCTCTTTGACGGCCAAACCACGAAGGGTTGGCGCGGATACAAATCAACTACCATGCCGGCCAGTTGGAAAGCCGAGAACGGTTCGTTGCTGTCGCGCCATGAACAGGGCGACACCACGGGCGACATCATTACGGTGGACGAATATGGCGACTTTGAATTGACCTTGGAATGGAAAATGACCAAGGGCGGTAACAGCGGCGTGATGTACCGCGCGACGGAAGAGGCTGAAAACGTCTGGGAAAGCGGTTCCGAATACCAAATATTGGACAACGCCGGGCACATGGATGGACTCAATCCGCTGGCTTCGGCAGGGTCCTGCTACGCCGTGTTTGCCCCGGCCAAGGACATGACCAAACCGCTCGGCCAATGGAACCAGACACGGATTGTGGCCCATGGAAAGCATGTGGAACATTGGATGAACGGCGAAAAGCTGCTGGAGTACGATGTTGACACTGAACTGTGGCGTGCGCACGTGAAGACCAGCAGGTATTATCTGACCGCCTACGGCAAGGGCAGTTGGGGGCTTAGCCCCAAGGGCCACATCGCCCTGCAGGATTACGGTGGCGCCATTGAATTCCGCAACATCAAGGTGCGGCCCGGCCACTGATTGGGAATCCGGCGGCCCGTTCAGGAGATTTCTTGGCAACGGTTCCCCAAGGGCGATTGTTTCGCGCCTGACCGCCATGACTGCGCGTTTCGGACGGAACCGGAAGAATGTGCTAAACTCCGTCCGGCTCAGTCTGCTGGCCAACTGTGTGGCATAAAGAACGGGTGGGGCTTCGGCAGTCCCTTCCGTGGCGTTCTATCCCGCATGCGAGGATGCATTCCATGGCGATAGCTGTATCTGTGGTAGTTCCCGCGTACAATGCCTCACGCACCATGGAACGGTGCATTGAATCACTGCTGGGGCTTGCGGAAAGCTCACCCGTCCACGAGATTATTATCGTCGACAACGGCTCGGACGATGATACGGCTGAGATCATCCGCAAATATGCCGGCATCACGCTGGTGGAGGAAAAGGCCGTGCGCGGGCCGTCCGCAGCCAGAAATGCGGGGGTGCGCGCCGCCACCGGGGAGATCATCGCACTGCCGCACAAACGCTGGAAGGCAAGCGTCTGGGAATGCCTTGGCCTGGCGCAGAGCGGACTGCACGATGCAGCAACCAGTCTCACCGGGAAGTCCGCCGCGGAGTGCATGAACGCCAAGCTGGATTTCCTGCACCGGTTGGGCCGCAAAAATGGCATGATCGTTTCGGCATGGCGCGCGGGACAAAACGTCCGATGGTAACCTCAACCAGCCAAAGCGCCCAGCCCCTCGCGAATGGAGGGGGCTCCGTGGATGTCATTTTTCTGCTTCCGGCATTTCCTGACCATCCGCGCACGGGGGGTGAAGTCTACAATCGCCACCTTGTGGAAGGGCTTCGCAGGCGGGGAATGAGCGTGGAGGTGCTGGTGTTGCCCGACATCAACCGGCAACCCCTGGTTGCCGGCAGTCGCGCCCTTTACCGCCTTCTGTTGGAACATCGCGGCAGGGCGCGGGTTGTTGTCTATGACACCTGGCTGTACCGGTGGCTCTGGCCCATCATGGCGCTGGTTCGGCTTCGCACCCCCTTCAGGCTGATCAGTTTCGCGCAGCTCTGCTATTGGGACACCTACGCATCCTTTCACTCGCGCGCATTCCATCGCCTGCTGACCTGGGCGGCGTTGCTTCCGGCCCATCGGCACATTGCTGTAAGCAACACCATACTGCGCGACGACTTGGGCATTTTTGGCAGCAAGCGCAAGGGGCGGGTGGTTTACCCCGGCTGTGACTGGGCCGATGTCGGCGTGCCCCAGGCCGACACGGGCCGCATGCCCGCGCAGATTGTGTCCGTGGCGAACTACGGGGAGCGCAAGGGTTTTCACGTGCTGGTGGAGGCGCTGGCTCTCGTGGCGCAGCGCGCACCCGAATTGGCGGCACGCCTGACCCTGCGTTTGCTTGGCAATCTGGAGTTTGATCCCGCCTATGTGAAGCGGTTGCGGGACAGGATAGCCGCGGCCGGTCTGACCGACCGTGTCATTTTGGACGGCTGGAAATCGCGTGACGAATTGAGTGGCCTGCTCGCGGAATCGCAGCTGTTCGCTTTTGCGTCCACCTCCGAGGGCTTTGGCATGGTGGTGGCTGAAGCGATGCTGCACGGTCTGCCCGTGCTGCTCAGCGACTTCAATGTGGCCCCCGAACTGCTCGGCGGTGACCCGGACGTGGGTTACATCGTCCGGAAAGGCGACGCGCCGGGTTTTGCCGCGGCCATCTGCGACTATTTCACCGGTCGTGATCGTGCCCAAATGGGCGTTCACGCGCGGTCGCGCGCGAAGACGCTGGTGTCCTCCTGGGGTTGCGTGGCGGAACAATTCGAACGCATTATCGTCGGAAAGGACGTGGATGCATGAAACCGGTTGACCTTATATCTGTGCACGTCGCGATGATTTGGGGCCAATCCGGGCGCTGTTTGTTTGGGTTTGGGCATTTTGAAGTGACAGCAGGAGGACGCACATCCTGCAAGGGGTCAAGATGGGCCTGTTGAAGCGGGTTACACCGGAAACGTCGGGCGGTGCCGGACAGGGGCATGCCTCGTCTGTGCTTGCCAATGCGACAACGAACTACCTCCGTCAGGTAGTTAATGTGGCGGCTTTCCTCGTCATCACGCCCATGATCGCCAGGAGGCTGGGCAACGACGCGTTTGGCCTTTGGTCCGTGCTGCAGGCGACGATCGGCCTGCTCGGCCTTTTAGACTTCGGTTTTGCCACATCGGTCGTGAAATTCGTGGCGGAGACCCGGGGTCAGGGAAACCCTGACCGTCTGAAGCGGATCACGGCAACCCTGTTTGGCGTCTACATCATATTGGGGCTGGTGGTAATCTCGGTGGCCCTGTGCCTGACCCCCTTCCTTTCCACGCTGCTCCATATTCCGGCCGACAAGGTGCAGACCGCACAGATTGCCTTCATTCTGATTGCCTTTCGGTCCGCCCAGGCGGCCCCCATGGGCATGTTTTTCGGCATTCTCACCGGTTTTCAACGGCAGGCATGGGCGAACATCACCCAGATAACCGGCACGTTACTTTATAGTGCCGCCGCGGCGTGGGCACTGATCGTGCATCCGTCGATTGAGATACTCGCGGTCGTCAGCCTGGTGACGGGCATCATTACGAGTGCCTTTGCCGCATTGCTGTGTGCGGCGAAATGTCCGGGCGTCAGCATTCGGTTTCGATACTTTGACCGGCGGCTGGTGCGGGAGATTTCCTCTTTTTCGGCAAGCCTGTTCTTGGTCCAGGTTTCGGGTTTTATCAACACCCGCGTCGATGCGCTGGTTATCCAGCAGTTTCTGCCGCTTGCCATGGTCGCCTACTACAGCGTGGCCTCGCGCATGGCCACAGAGGTGTCCGCGCTGTGCCGCCAGTTGACCAACGCGCTGACCCCGCTGGTCGCGGAATTGCAGGGGCTGGGCGACAAGGAAAGGATACGCATTGCCTTCGAGCGCGGGTCGAAACTCAGCCTCGCCTTCGCCTCGCCGTTGCTGGTCGGTCTGTTCTGGTTTTCTGGAGACGTGCTGGCGGCATGGATGGGAGAGG
>CAIJOU010000903.1 GCA_903822375.1 Candidatus Hydrogenedentota bacterium | reverse complement strand
GCTACAATCGGCCCATGGCGAGGATGCTCATCATAGGATTGGACGGCGCGGATCCGGCGCTTGCGGCGCGGTGGATGGAGGAGGGGACGCTGCCGAACCTGCGCGCGCTGGCCAAGGCGGGTGCGCTGCTGCCGCTGCGCAGTACCATGCCGCCAGCCACGTTCCCGGCGTGGACCACCTGCGCCACGGGCGTCAATCCGGGCCGGCATGGCGTGTTCGACTTCACCGACATGCCGCCCGGCGGCTATGCGTTGCGCTTCGTGAACCGGACCTTTCGCCGTGTGCATGCCGTGTGGAACGCCCTGTCCGACGCGGGCGCGCGGGTGGGTGTGCTGGGCGTGCCGGGCACGTATCCGCCAGAGCGGGTAAACGGGTTCATGGTGTCGGGCTTCGATTCGCCGGTGGCCACGTCCATCGACCGGTCTTTCGTGGAGCCGCCCGAATACCACGACGACGTGCGGGGGTGGCGCTTTGCCGATTTCCAGGAGCACCGCACCGGACCGGGCTGGCATGAACGGGCGCGCGCGCTGCTGCTGGCCAAGATAGCCGACAAAGAGGCCGCCGCACTGCGTCTGCTGCGCCGCGAACCGTGGGACTTCTTCATGGCCGTGTTCGGCGAGACCGACACGGCGTCCCACCATTTCTGGCGCTTCCAGGATCCCAACTCACCGCGCCATCAGGCTGTCCCCGCGCTGGCGAACACCATCCGCGAGGTGTACGCGCGGCTCGACGCGACGGTGGGGCGCATGGTGGAGGCCTCCGGCGCGGAGCATGTGTTGGTGGTGTCGGACCACGGGTTTACCGGCGCGGGCACGGGTGTGATCCATCTCAACAACTTCCTCGCGGAGCGGGGCCTGCTGCGCTTTTCGGGCGGCGGCAGGAGCGCGCTGAAGGCGCTGGCGCTGCGCTTCGCGCCCGAGCGCGCACGGGGCGCGCTGTTTCGCCGCTTCACCGGCCTTGCGGCCAGCGCGGAAAGCCGGAGCCGTTTCGGCGGGATAGACTGGTCCGCCACGCGCGCCTACTCGGAAGAACTCGACTACTTTCCCTCCATCCGCATCAACCTTGCCGGCCGCGAGCCGCAGGGCACGGTGCGCCCGGAGGACTATGACGCCTTCGTTGCCGACCTGTGTGCGGCGCTGGAGTCGTGGGGACCCGTCGCACGCGCGTTGCCGCGCGCGGCGGTGTATGATGGTCCGCATGTGGACCGCGCCCCCGACATCCTTATCGAGCCTGCGAACGAGAACGGCTACCGCCACGCCTGTCTGCGGGCGCGGGGCGGGCCGTCGTTCCGCCGCATGGACCCGGTCGAGTACGTTGGCGGCAAGGAGCGCGGCATGAACGGCGTGCACCGCAGCCCGGGCCTGCTTGTGAGCAACACGCCCGTGACGAAACCCAGCCCGGGGCTGGAGGACATCGCGCCGACGGCCCTGGCCGCGCTGGGTGCGGCGGGACCGCCGATGGAGGGGCGTCCGCTGTGGGGCGCGCCATCCGGGAATATTGCCCCTTCCGGACCCATGGCGCCGGAAGAGTCCATGAGTCCGGCGGAAGAGGCGGAGATGGCGGCGCGATTGCGCGCCCTGGGGTATTTGGAATGACGCTGAAAGTCGTAATGGCCGGGGCCTGTCCCTATCCCGTGCCGCAGGGCTCGCAGGTGTTTATGGGCGAGACCGCCGACTGCCTTGCAGGACTGGGCAACGACGTCCGTCTGGTGGTCTACGGCTATGGAGTTGCGGCGGAAAACGGAACGGTGCGCCTGCCAAAACCAGAAGGGAAGACGCTTATGCGGGCGGCGTGCCCGCCCTTTGCGGGGTTGCCCACCGCCCCGGGACCGCACTGGGGCAAGCCGCTGCACGACGCGTCGCTGCTGTGGACGCTGCGGCGCGAGGCGCGCGACGCCGACGTGGTGTGCGCGCACAACTACGAGGCGCTTATCGCGGCGCTGCTCAGCGGAAGGCGGCCCGTGGTGTACTTTGCGCACAACGCCATGGCCGATGAACTGCCCTATTACTGCGCCCAACCCGAAACGGCCCGGCGCGCCGCCCGGTTGGGCCGCTGGTTCGACAACAACTTCCCCCGTCGCGCCGCGCGAATCATCGTGCCGCACCGCCGGCTGGCGGGCTATCTGGTGCTGCGCGGCTGCGACCCCGGCCATGTCGCCGTCGTGCCGCCGCCCATTGATCACACCCCCTTCGACGCCGCCGTTCAAGCCGACGCGTCCGTTGTGCTGCCGCCGGTGCTGTATGCGGGCAATCTCGACGCCTACCAGAACCTGCCCCTTCTCACTGCGGTGATGGAGCGGGTGCGCACGGTAAAACCCGAGGCCCGGCTGGCCGTTGCGTCGGTGAAGCCGCCTGAGCTGCCCGGCGCGGAACACCTGCCCGCGCCCGATTTCGACGACGTGCGCCGGGCCCTCTTGGAGGATGTGATTGTCGCCGTGCCGCGCGTGTCCTGGTCCGGCTACCCCATCAAGATGCTCAATGCCATGGCGGCGGGACGCCCCGTTGTTTCCTGCGCCAGCGCGGCATGGCCGATTACCGACGGCGTCAACGGCCTCGTGGTCCCCGACAACGACGCCGAGGCCTTTGCCGCGGCGGTGCTGCGCCTGATGGATACGCCCCGGCTGCGCCGCGAACTGGGCCGCGCCGCCCGTGAAACCATCCTGCGCGAAAACGCGCCCCATCTCGTGGCCCGCCAGATTGAACGCGTGATTGCGGAGGCAATGGAGGAGTCTGGGCGCGGCGCCGTTCAGCCCCCGCCGGTTTCCTCTTCGAGCGGCGCGGGCGGCACGAGTTCTATGACTTTGTGAATCCACCCGTCGGTGCGGAAGACGGCCCAGGTCATGGCGAGACGCGAGGCGTGGCTGGCGAGTATGGCCATCCAGATCCGTGCCGGGGTGAGCGCGCCCGCCAGGTGGAACGCCTCGCAGATGCTGAGCAAAATCACAATCTGTGTGAGGAAGGCGATGTACATGGGGGTCTTCGTCTCGCCCGCGCCCTGCATGCCGCCGGTCAGCGCGAGTGCCCCGGCAAGCGCCACGCCGGAGAAGCTGAGGTAGTGCATCAGCGAGGTGGCGTAACTGTGTGCGGGCTCGCTGACCAGGTTGAACACGCCGAGGAACGCGTCGGCCCCCACCCAGAAGAGCAGCCCCACGACCACGGCCCATGAGGACCCAATCCACGCGGCAAGCCGCACGGAACGCTTGCCGCGCTGCGGATCGCCGGCGCCGATGTTCTGGCCCATGAGCGTGCTGGAGGCGGCGCGCAGACCGAAGGAGGTCCAGGTGACCAGCGCGAAGAGCTGGGCGTAGCAGATGGTGTAGGCCGCCTGCGCGGCCGAGCTGAATTCGAGCAGACCGATGAAGCGCAGCAGAAACACACCGCCGATGTTGAGCAGCACCCCCTGGATGCCCGTGGGCAGGCCGATGCGCACAACGGTGGCCAAGATTCCAAAGTCGGGCCCCAACCGCCACCGGCGCGGCGGCTGGATGATCATTTTGCGCCGCAGCACGAGCGACAGGGCAATGGACACACCGACAAAGGGCGCAATGACCGAACCCAGCGCCGCGCCGGTGGTGCCCAGGGGCGGAATCGGGCCAAGGCCGGGGATGAGGACCATGCTGATCGAGATGTTGAGCAGCGTGGTGAGCATGCCGAGTTTGAGCGGGGTGCGCGGGTCGCCCGAGGCGTTGAACGATCCGGTGACCATGAACATGAGAAACAGCGGCGCGCCCAGCACGAAGAGAATGCGCAGGTAGGGCAGCGCATGCACGCGCACGTCCTCCTTCGCCCCAACGAACGAGAGCAGATGCGGCGCAAGCCACCAGCCGAGCGGGGCCACCACGCACACCAGAAACGCCACGGCGCAAAGGAAGGAGGAATAGAACACTTCGCTGAGCGTGTCGCGGTCCTGACGGCCGGCGTAGCGCGCCACCAGCACGTTGGTGCCGTGGAAGATCGATGAGACGAACACCACAACCACCATGAACACCTGCCACGACACGCCGATGGCGGCGTTGGCCGCGCTGTTCGTTGAATGGACGTAGTGGCCCACCATGATGTGGTTTACGAAGCCCTGCATGCCGTTGACGAGGTTCAGCAGCACCAGCGGCCAGGACAGTTTCCACACCGAGCGCAGCACGCTGCCTGAAACGATTTCCCTGTCAAAGGGTTTCATGTGGTCACCATGGGCGGCGGTCAAAGGCGGCGCAGGAAGGCGATAACGGACCGGCAGGCTTCCAGTGAGGGAGTGGCCAATTCTCTCAGACGGTCCTCGTCAAGCATGTGAGCGTAACCGTGAACGTGCAAGTGGCGAAAGCCGAGCAGTCTAATCAATCCCTGTTGAGCATCCGGTGGAACAAGGGACTGTTCGCAGGCCTGCTGGAGCATTTCCTTGTGCCACTGTTCACTCTTGGGATGGTCAAAACCGCGCATTTTAAGCAGGTAACGGAGCAGTCTTTCGATACCGCCGTAGGAATTCTGAAGGAGCGTGCCCATCGCTATTATCTCGACAGGAGACCAATCGCGTCGGCCAAGGATTTCCTCTGCAAGGGACAGGGCCGTCTCGATGTTTCTGAGTTCTCTGGGCCAATAAACACCGTCAGGCTGCATAGATTTTGCGGCCTGTTTGTCGAATGATCTCTTCCAACGGTGGTTCATCGTCAAGATCAACAACATCGACAGGTTTTGACAAGGCAAAATAGAGATCGCTTGCAAAGGAGTAGAATAATTTGGGATCCAGCCCTTCGACGCCTAGATCAATATCATTTGGGATACGGGATGGGTCAAGGGAAGAACCAAAGAGCCAAACACCCTTTGCCCCGTAGGTTCTCGCACATTCCAATATCTTTGCAGCGTCTTGTTCTGACAACATCACTTTCACCCGCTTCAATTATGACACAAACGCCAGAAAATATCCGCACCTTCACCCTTCGCGGACAATCTCGATGCCTTCCGGCGCGTCGATCTTGGATTGGACGGTGCCGTCCGCGGCGGCTTCGTGGCGGACGGTGACGACGCCCTTGGGTGTCGGGAAGCGGCCTTCGGCCCACTTGAGGTCGCAAAGATTGGGCTTCACGAGCAGCTTGGCACAGCCCGGGGCGAGGGGACGGAAGCCCAGCACGTGCTCGGACATCCACGACGTTGGGCCGGAGGCCCAACCATGACACAGGCTGTGGCGCAAGCCCTTGTAACAGTAGTTGCCGTAGTCGGTATGTATGCTCTTGGCGCCCTCGGGGACGAGGTCGTTGATGCCGACCGAGCCGGGCACCCAGTCGAGGTTGAAGTCTTCCCAGAAGGTGGTCGCGCCAAGGTCGAGCATGGCACCCCAGTATTTGCGGATGACTTCCAGTGCGCCCGCGTGGTCGCCCGCCATGGCGCGCGCCTGCAGGACGTAATAACCGTAGAAGGTCGAGATGCCCTTCAGCGGGTCGGCCGCGAGCACGTCGCGGTTGACGTCTTTTGCGGGGCGCAAGCCGGCCAGCGCGGTGAGCGCGGCCGCCTGTTTGCCCTTGGTGGCGGGCAGTGTGTATTTCCTGAGCCGCTCCACGGCCGCGCGGGCCGTGGTGGCGGCATCGGCGAGGCCAAGCAGGTCGCACAAATCCGCGCCGCGCGTGAGGCCCATGGTCAGCAGCCCCTGCAGGCCGTTGTGAATGGCCTCCTTGTCCTCGCTGGAGGGCCAGTCGAGAAATCGCGCCTCGCCCATGCGCTCGCAGCCGTCCTCGCCGACCTGGGCCGCAAGCTGTTTTATAAGCCCTTCGAGGTAGCCGCGCTGCTCTTTCACGTAGTCGAGATTGCCGTGGTTGCGGTACCACTCCCACTGGATCATAACCCACCAGAGCGAATAGGAACTGATGCCGTTCATCCAGCCGGGCAGCGGCGTTTCGCCGCGCACATAGTCGAGGCTCTTGGGCACCACATCCACGTCGCCGAACACGGCGTTGATGGTCATCGTCTCGGGGTGCATGTCGCCGATCCACACGAGCCGGTCGCGCTTGATGCCGTCCCAAAGCCGGTCCTGCATGTTGAGGTGCACCGTGTAGGCGCCGGTCTGCCAGATCCTGTTGAGCAGTTCGTCGCTGCACTTGAACGCGCCCTTGTACTCAAGGTCGCGGTAGATGAACACGGCCACCACCTCCTTGAGGTCCAGTTCCGTGCCCGGCTCAATCAGCTCGATGCGCGCGTAGCGGAAACCGGTGTTGCCGAATTCGGCATAGCCGTACCAGGGCACCAGGATGTCCTGCGTGTGGATGGCGTGGTCCTGGTTCGGCTCGCCCATGGCCTCGGCCACGGACTCGCCGAAATGGACGCGCACGGGGGTGGGCGCATGCTGCGGCGTGATGGCGTTGGTGAGCCGAATGCCGCCGTGCAGTTCGCGGCCGAAATCGAGCACCAGCGCCGGCGCGTCGCCGCCGTCGTGGCGCATGACGCACTTGCCGCCCTCGCGGAGCAGCGTGTCGGCGCCCATCAGGTGCTTTGCGTCGCCGCGCCGCCACACGATGCGTTCGGGCCGCACAAACTTGCGCACACGCGGGTCCGCCGCGCCCAATTCGAGCCTGTCCACCATGGTCTGTCCATCCTCGGGTTGGATAAAAAAGCGGCGCACGCGCGCCGCATGCCGAAATTATAGACCAGCCCCGGGGGAGCGCGGTAACAGTCCCGGGTTGCTCACTTGAAGAGGGAGGGCAATGACTTCCTTCCCTGAAAAATGCGGGCAGCCGGTCCACCGGAGCCGTCCAGCTCCATGCTTGACAGTCCCATACTGGACATTTGTGCCGTTTGAAAAGAAGTGTATAATTTGGTTACAGCGTCGAAGGCTTTGGGTTCGCCGGAAAGGACTGCAAAATGGGTGCCGTAGAACAGATTCAAGCGCAACTGCTTCTGTTGCCGCCGGACAAGCAGCGGGAAGTGCTGGATTTCGTCAAGTTCCTGCAACGGGAGGTTGGGGGGGCGCAACCACCCGTCGGGCAACATTCTCTGCGCAACCATCCGGCGTTCGGCTCTTGGCGGGGACGTCAGATTGATCCGCTTGAGTATCAGGAAGAGCTCCGTTCCGAATGGGACACTCGTCCGTGATCGCCGTCTTTGACACCAACATAGTCATTGACGCTCTAAATGGGCTGTCCGAGGCGGATGACGAATATGCCCGTTACGAGCGGGTGCTTATCAGCCGTATTACATGGATGGAGGTGCTCGTCGGCGCAAAAGAGGACGATTCGCAGGTGCGCGACTTTCTTGAGGCGCATTTCGAAATCATCCCGGTGGACATGGCCGTGGCGGAAAAGGCCATTCAATTGCGGCGAACGCACCACGTGCGCCTGCCTGACGCCATCATTTGGGCAACCGCGCAGACGAATGGTGCGCTGTTGGTTTCACGCAACACCAAGGATTTCAGAGCCGAATCGGATGGGGTGCGTGTTCCGTACAAGGTGTAGGGCGGGATAGTGAAGATATAGCGAAGCGTCCCCCTTTCCCGTGCAAATTGGAACCGAGTTCCCGTGTTAAACTAAATGTTATGAAAACGCGTGTGTATATTGAAACAAGCGTCATCAGTTATCTGACCAGCCGTGCAAGTCGTAATTTGGTGGTGGCGGCCCACCAGGAGTTGACATGCCAGTGGTGGAGCTAACGCGCCGGGGAATTTGAACTGGTTGTTTCTGATTTGGTCGTGGAAGAGGCGGAGCGAGGCGATGCGGAGGCCGCTTCCGCGCGCATGGAGATATTGGCGCGAATGCCTGTGCTTCCCACCCACGATGAAGCGGTCACACTTGCTGAAACGCTCTTGTCGTCGGGCCTGAGTCCGCGGGAAGCGGCGGCTGACGCATTGCACATCGCGCTGGCCGCGACGCACGGCATGGATTATCTGCTGACATGGAACTGCAAACACATCGCAAACGCGTTCATCCGGAACCGTATTGTGGCGTTGGTGGAAGGTGCGGGATATTCCTGCCCTGTGATTTGCACGCCGGAAGAACTGCTGGAGAACGAGTCATGACAAACGACCCCATCGTGGATGAAGTGCGGCGCATTCGTCAGGAATACGCGGCGAAATTTGACTACAACGTGCGCGCCATGGCGCAAGACCTGCAGAAACGCCGCAAAGAATATGCTGATCGTCTCGTCACGTTCCCCCCCAAACCCGTTCGGCGCAAGAAGACCGTCTGAAGTAGGACTTGTTGACGGAAATCAGGGACACACTCCCGCTTGACAAACTACTCTATGAAAACGTGTACGGGCCACAGATGCTTGATGCGCGACATTTCTGATT
>CAIJOU010000902.1 GCA_903822375.1 Candidatus Hydrogenedentota bacterium | reverse complement strand
GTTCCAGTTCCCGGCAAAGGCTCCCCATCTTCTCCAGTGCGTTTCCCGTGCCAATGATGTCCGCTGTCCAGCGGCCCTGGACCATGGCGAGGGCACGCAGCAGCAGGTCCACTCCCTTGCCGTGGATCACCTGTCCGACAAAGAGCACCCGTGGTTCGGCGGGACATGGAGACGGCTCGCAAGACTCCGGCTCCGTGACGGGGGCCAGCGTGGAGATGCGATCCTTTCCAAAACCGTTGCTCACCAGTTCGTCGTGCATGAATCGGCTGCCCACCAGCAGTTGGTCCACCGCGCGGTTGGCCGCCAATTCTTCCCAGAACACGCTCAAGCCCCGCAGGGTAAACCCTGCCGGGCCGCCGCGCTGCAGGAATGCCAAGTCGGCCATGCAGCACCATCCAGCCGCGCGGCAGCAGACTTTTCCGGTCCAGGCGTAGTACTTGTGACGGCGCGGGCAGCACAGGTCATGGTCATGTACCATCCTCACGGAACGCTTGGCACGGGAGGCCGCAAGCAGCGGTTTCACCTTGGGCACTTTGTGCAGGTAAACCACGTCCGGAGGCGACACCCGCGTGCGCTCCGCCATCTCGTCCCAAGTGAACGTCTCGGCGAAGCCCCGCAGAAACACGGCCTCATCCCTGCCCGTGCGTTCCGCATGGGCAAGCAAGCAACGATGGCCCCGCGCCGCCAGGGCGGCCGCCGTCTCGGCTATGTTCTGCTCCACACCGCCGAAACTGCCGCATTTCTCATTAACAAAGAGGATGTTCACCCAACACCTCCCGGTAAAGGTCAAGCAACTGTCCCGTCACGGCGTCCCAACTGTAGCGGGCCCTGGCCTTGTGGCGGCCCGCCGCCGCCATCGAAGCGGCCCGTTCAGGACTGGACAGGCAGGCGGCCACGGCATCAGCAAATCCGGCCGCATCACCCGATTCCACCAATAGACCGTCCACGCCGTCCTCCACAAACGACGGAATGCCCCCCACGCGGCTGGCCACCACGGGCCGACCGGCGGCCCATGCTTCAAGTATGACAATGCCAAAGGGTTCATGCACCGACGGCAGCACAAAAAGGTTCGCGGCATGATAGGCATCGACCAGGGAGGCGCTGTCCGCCTGCAACCCGGGAATGAGTTTCACCCTGCCGGAAAGTCCGCGGTCTGCCATTTCCTGAACCAACGCCTGGCGGTATTCATCGTTGGTCACATGGCCCACCAGCACCAAATGCAGGTCCGGATGCTTCGGGGTGAGCCGGGCAACCACGTCCAGAAGCATGCGCTGGTTCTTTTGCGGGTCAATCCTGCCCACCGTCAACAGCATGGGCACACCGTCGGGAATGCCGTGTTCCGCGCGAAAGCGTGCACCGTCCCCTTGGGCGAAACGGTTCAAATCCACGCCGTTGGGAAGGAACAGGACTTTCTTTCCGGGATACGCGGCCTGTGTGCGACGCTGCTCCTCCTGTCCGACGCAAACAATGGCGGCCGCGTCTTCCAGCACGCGCCGCGAACCCACCGCCCAGCCGAGCAGCTTACCCCATTCCAGCGCGCCGCGGGTGGGCTCGGTGAAGCTTTCCGCCTCGGACTGGGGAACGTCATGCACACCCCCGTGCAGCGAAACCACATAGGGAATCTTGCGCCGCCGGGCCACATACCGCCCGATGCCGCCAATTCGCTTGAGTGTGTGCAAATGAATGAGGTCAACATGGGGTATACCCATGAGCGTGCGAAGGAGCGAGAAGGAGAACATGTTGCCCCCCTTCTTGTCGAGCGTGTGCCGCGCCTCCCGGCTCAGCCCGAGATAGGGATAGAAGTAGCCGGTCCGAACCACTTCCACTCCGCCGATGTTTTCCCGGTTTGTATCGGCCAGGGCGTTCGGACAGACGATCACGGTCTCATGGCCCAGGGACTTGAGACACCGCGCAGTCTGCAGCACCACCGTTTCGGTCCCCCCCCATTCGGACTGCACGAAGCGCCGGGGCACCATTACTATTTTCATGCCCCTTCCCCCCGCTGCGCGTCCCACAAGAAGCGCTCCAGATCGTCCACATAGCGCTTCATGGTGAAATTCTCCTCCACCTCGCGCCGCCCGGAAAGCGCCAACCGGCCGCGCAGTTCGCCGTCCTGAACCAGGGTGAGAATTCGCGCCGCCAGTTCACGCGCATTGCCCTTCTCGAAAGTGAGCGCGTTCTCCATGTGGCGCAGAAACTCCCCATGGCCGCCGTCACAGGTGCTGATCACCGGTGTGCCGCTCGCCATGGCCTCGAGATGGGTCAGCCCGAAGGGCTCCCGCCATGTGGAGGCAAAAACAAAAATATCGTTATTGCGGTACAAGGCCGGCAGTTCCCCGTGGGGCACCCTGCCCAGAAACGCCGCGTTCAAGCCTTCCTCGTCCGCCTGCCGCATCAGTTGTTCCCGGTATTCGGCGGGACCGTCCCCTGCTATGGACAATTGCAGCGACAGATTGTGGTCGCGCTTCAACATCCCCGCCCCTTCCAGCAGCGTGTGCACGCCCTTGTAGGGATGCAATTGGCCCGCGTACAGCAGCCGTGGCGGCGCGCCCAGCGTGCCGGGCTGCTCCTTTAATGGGAACTGTTCCAGCGGAATTCCCTGATAAATTACCTGGGACTGCTCCACAGGCACGTTCAACGCCAGAAGGTCATCCTTGAGCGTCTTGCTGATACAGGTGACGCGGTCCAGCCGAAGTCCCAAAAGGGTTGTGCCGCGAAACACTGTACGGTCACCGAGCCAGCGAACGACACCCTTCGGCGTCGGCCGTAACGGCGAAGCCACGAAACTGCCCAGATGCGGATCGTTCATGGTGCAGACCGTCGGCAGACCCAGCGCCTCCGACGCGCGGGTGCACGCGATGGTGAGCCGCAGTTGGCTCCATACAAACACGAGTTCAGGATGAAATGCCTGCACCGCATCCCTGAAATTCCTCGCATTGTGCCGGCCCGCACGCAGGCGGCGCATGCGGGAAACGCTTGCAGGTTCGCCGAAAGGGGTGTCGAGAAGCAGGGTGCGCCGAACCTCCAGCCCGTCAAGACTTTCTACAGTCTCGCCGGAACCGTGCGTCGAGGTGAGCACCATAATCTCATGGCCGCGCGCGGCCAGTTCCTGCATCACCTGGCGGCAGAGGAGTTCATAACCGCCAAGGTAGTGCGGGGGATAGAGATTGGTGACCGTTAGAATACGCGCCATCACGCCCGCTCCAAATAGGCGCGGAGAACGCCGTTAAGCACCACGCCGGCGAGCGGTTTTTCCGCCTCACCCAAGCAGGCGGCGGCGCTGCGCAGCCCGAAGAAGGTCGTCTTGCCGGCACGCGCCACCAGCAGCGTCGCATCGGCCTGGTTCGCCAGAATAACCGCATCGCTGGACTGCACCACCGGCGACGTGTCAATCAGAACCAGAGAATACTTTTGGGAGAGCATCTCCAGCAGTTCGGTCATCCGCTTTGAACCAATCATGTCCGCCATCACCACCGACTCGCCGCAGGGAATGAAGGTCACGCCCGAGAAGTCGGTGGAGACGGCTATCTCCTCCGGCTGGTCGGCTTGGAACGAAAGGTATTCTCCCAATCCCGGGCGGGCCACGCCGTCCGCGACGCTTTCACCGGTCAGTACAGAGCGATGGACTGCGGCAGGGATGTCCCTGGCGACCGCACCTCCGTTTTCCGCGCGCAAATGGGCGTCAATGACGAGCACACGCTCATCGGCCCTGCCCGCGGCGATGGCCAAACCGGCGATTACAGAAGAAACGCCGCAGCGGTTTTCCGGGGCCGAGACCATCAGAATCGTCCCAGGGTCGGGAAAGCGTTTCCGTATAAGCAGGAGCAGTCTTCGGTATTCCTCATGATAAACGCTCACGCCGCCGTCGATGAACAAGGCCTGCCCGCGGGGCGACGCGGGAATCTCGGCCAAGACCGGCAATCCGGTGCGCAGTTGGCATTCCGCCCTCGACAGTATGGTGAAGTTGAGGACAATCAATGCCAGCACTGCCAAGACCGACACGCCGCAGCCCAGCATGAATGTTCCCGCGGCAATCATTCTCCGTGTCGATTTGACCGGGTAAAGCGGGGGTTCCGCGATTGCCGCGACCGTAAAGTCGGGCGTGTCCCGCGAGGCGAGTTCACGGGCCGCACCGAGTTTCGCCCCCAAATCCTGCTTCTCCATGGCCAGGACCTGAACGTTGCGGCGCAGGTTTACCTGCTGTTTTTGCTTGGCCGGAAGGTTGTCCAATATCCCGCGAATTTTGTCCCGCGCCTCGTGCAACTGCTGCACCTTGTCTTCCAAGGACGACTTTTGAAGCTGGAGCTGAAAGGACTTGGACAGCATTTCCCTCAAAATGGGCGCCGAGGGCGTGTCTGTCTTTCCCTTGACCGGGACGATCTCCTTGTCCAGACGGTCCAGTTCATCCTTCCAGTCTTTCACCTGCTGGGTGTCCACCGTAATGGCCTTTTGCGCGTCATGGGCCGCCTGCGCCTTGTCCAACTCGGCCTGCGAAACCAGCCCCTCGGCGAGGCCCTGCTTGTTCCGTTGCAGGGTTATCTCCATTTCGGTCAGCTTTGCCTGATTCATCCGGTGGGTTTCATCCATGAATATCTTTTCCCGCAACCGGTCGGCGCGCGTCTTTGCCGCCCCCAACCCCTCGAGTTCGCCGCTCGTCTGCTGCTCCTCCGCCACCTGCTTCTTCAGGTTGTCCATAATTCTGTCGAGATCGGCAAGCTGCAAATCGACCGTGCTCCGCTCGATTTTCGCCTGTTGATACAGCGTGTCCGTCGCGGTGAACTGTTCCAGGAACCACTGGGCTTCCTTGTCCAGATCTACCACCTGGTTGGTGTTGCTGAAATCCTCCATTGCCTTGTCCGCTTCCAGCAGTTCCCGGGAAACCACCGCCAGCCGTTCCTCCGTCTTCTTGATGCTGCTGTTGGCCTCATCCGTCCTGAGCTTCACCGAATTCTTGAGAAACACATCGCGGGTGGTGTTGGCCAGTTTGGCGGCGACGTCCGCGCTGTTCGCGGTGGTGTGAATGAAAAGCAGGGAGGTCTCGTTCTGCGCGGTCACCGTTATGGCGCTGCCAATAGACTGGAGTGTCGATTGAAGACCGAGTTCCTCGCGTATTTCCTTTATGTTATCGGGAAGTTTCACGAGGTTAACCTGGGTTCTGAGCGAGGGGACACGGTACACGCCGCCAATCATGTCGCCCTCTTTGGCGCTGAACAGCAGGCTGGTTTCGGAGGAGTATTCACTGGTGCCGAAGGTTAACGCGGCAAGGACGGCCAGACCCACGCTGATGACCGGTCCGAGCACCAGGAACATCCATTTTCTAAACAGGCTTATAAGAAGGGTTCGCGGGTCAAAGGGCAACTGCTGTTTGCCGCTGTCGGTTGGCTCGTTTTCCATCACAAGATCCTTTCGTACCGGGCGGATGCCCCGCGCGGACGGCATGATTTCACCTCCGGAATGATTGTTCCCGCACTAGGCACGGTGCAGTCCTTCCCGAAGCTTGGGCGCCGTTTTCTGCGCACGGCGCGCCGCCCGGCTTCGCAGCGACCATGCGGCAATCAGGCCCGAAGTAATGGCAAACATGTATGTGGGCGGCGTGACGCGCAGCGCCCATTCCTTGAGTCCCACCAGATGCAGCGCTCCCGCG
>CAIJOU010000901.1 GCA_903822375.1 Candidatus Hydrogenedentota bacterium | reverse complement strand
CGCTTTTCCATCGATTGGAGCGCAAGGTCCACCAGCGGTTTGTCGCGGTCAAAATTGACCGCCTCTGCGCGCGGAAGCGCCGTGAGCGTCTTTTCGCCCTCGCGCCGCAGGGCGATGCACGCGAACATGGGGTCGAGACGCTCCTTGAGCAGTTCTATGAGCGTGTCCACCAGCCCGCCGACCGAACTGGCCTGGCTCATGGTCCGGCCCAGGTTGAAGAGGTCGACCAGATCCTCGGCGGTGCGCGGACGGCCCTTCCGAATCAGGCTGTCGCCGCTTTCGTTGGAGTAGAGCGGCCGGCCCAGCGCCAGCGCGGAGGTGTCCGGAACCCGGCGCGGAACCGCCGGTATCGAACTCTCCTGTTCGGGCGCATTGATGATGCAAAAGATGGCGGACCCGATGGCGATCTCGTCGCCCGCGCCCAGTATCGAATCCTTCACGGGGGCGCCGTTCAGAAAGGTGGCATTGCGGCTGCCCATGTCTTCCACCTTGGGCTGGCCGTTTTCGAGAATAATGCGGCAGTGGTGCCGCGAGACGATGGGATCATCAAGGTTAATGGTGCAGGTCACGTCCCGTCCGATGATGATGGGCACTATGCCGATAAGCCAGCCCATGCCCCGGCCTTCACCGCGCCGCACTGTCAGATAATACGCCAAACCCGGTATCCCCACATGTCCCGTCGCCTGTAGAGGCGCTGACGCATGGCGCGTCCACCTCCATAAGAGATTATGCCCGACCGTGCGGCGTGCTGACAAATGAAACCTGTTCTCGCCGACCGAAGATGGCGGAGTGCCCGCGTGCAATCGAAATGAGACCACGCCGCAAGGGCGGACTCTACGGAATGCGCGTCATCCCGCCCCTCCCCCGGGCAAGGGGAGAGGCAGGGGTGAGACCCTTTTTGGAGGTGCCTGGCTAGGCCTGAAGTGTGGTTTGACCGTTTCGGTATGCGGCCACTGACAGGTCCACCGCTTCCTGCGCCGCGAGGCCCAGGGACAGTGGGCACAGCGGCGCGTGTTCTCCCCGTGCGGCCTCCACCCAGTCGCGCAGCAGCAACTGCTCGGCTGTGAAAATTCCCGCCGGAACTGAAATCCATTGTTCCGGGCCGTGCTCAGGCGTGAGCATGACGCCGTTGACGCACACTTCAAGGCTGCCCAGTTCGCCGCGCAGTATGGGCCGCTGACCGGCCGTGTTCAGTGCGGAGGATACGAGGTTGATGGAAAGCGTGTCACCAAAGCGCACGGTGCTGATCAGACTGTCGGGAGTATTGCCAAGCGCATCCCACCGCCCGCCCGCCGTGGTCGCCGCTGTCGCCGAACCGGGAGCAAGGACCTGAAGAAGCGGCATGATCTGGTCATGGTGCAGTTGCGCGGCCAAACCCTGCGATCGGTCCCGCTGTCCGCGCCAGTCCACCGCGCCGCCGCGGGTGCTGCAGGCGGCCACGGAGTGGCACCAGTGCACGCGCCCGATGCGCCCCTCGCGCACCAGTTCGGCCGCCATGCGCCATGCGGGCAACGCGCATTCGGCCGCGCCGACCTCGACCACGGCCCCGGCGACGCGTGCCGCCCGCGCCAGCAATTGTGATTCACTGCACGAGCGGGCCGCGGGCGTTTCCAGATAGACGTGTTTGCCCGACTGCAGCGCGGCCAAAGCGGCGGGCGCATGGAGGTCGTCGGGCAGCGCCACAACCACCGCATCCACATCATTGCGCGCGGCGATGTCGCGCCAATCGGCACAGGATGCCGCGCCCATAAGCGTGGCCGCGGCCTGCCGTTGCACCGGATTCTCATCGGCCGCGGCGATCACCCGGACGGCCATGCCGTCCGCCGCGAGGGCACGCAGCCCCGCCAGCAACAGCATGCCCCGCGCACCGCATCCCACCATGGCGACGCGCAATGGCGCGCCGTTCCGTGCCAAATGCCGCGTTTCCGCGCCCGCGCTCAACGCTGTCGCCCCGGCCAGGGCCGCGGCGCTTGCCGACAGGAAGGAACGCCGTGTCATGTCTTGTGTGGCTTTGTTCATGTGTTTTTCAAACCACCCTGCTTGATGTTGCGGTTTATTGCCTGGGCCCGGTTCAGGCCCGTTCGTGACCCATCTTAACCCCCGCCTCTTCGCCGGACTCAAAATAGTTCTCCTTGGGCAGATGGCGGAACCAGAGGAAGTACATGCCGGTCAGGCCGACGAGAAACAGCGGCAGCGTCCAGAAAAAGCTGGTCCACGCCCCGATAACGGCCTGCATGGGCAGCATGAACATGGTCACCTGCCATAACAGCGTGAAAGGCAGGCAAAGGATGTCACGTCGGTGTTCCAGTTCCATGGCCGTGCGCTCCGCCGGGGGCAGTGCCCTGCGGAACGGACCCCAAAGACCGAAGGGGCGGGTGATGCGGTAGAAGCGGCCGACCACCTCCGTGTCTTCCGGCCTGCCCAGATAGGTGCCGATGATCGATGCCGCCATGCCGACCAGGCCGAGAAACAGGAACTGAAGCCGGGAATCGAGCTCGGGATAGAACAGGCGCTGGAGAACCGCCGCGGCCAAGCCGACAAAGGTGCCCGTGGCGAAACCGCTGCCGTTGAAGCGCCACCACAGCAGCCGCAGCAGGCCGGGTATCATGAGGCCGCCACCGAGTCCCATGATGATCCAGTCCCAAATGTCATTGATGCTCCTGACCGAATAGGCGAAGACGAACGAAATGGCCGTCAGTCCGAGCACGGTTGCCCAACTCACGGAGATCAGTTCGCGGGTCGACGCCTTTCTGTGGATGTACTTCTGGTAAATGTCGCGGGTTACAAACCCCGTCGTTCCGTTGATCGTCGCGTTGAACGTGGACATGGCGGCGGCCAGCAGCACGATCAGCAGCAGGCCGCGCAGACCGGGCGGAATGTTGAACAGCAGCACGGCGGGCAGGATGCGCTCCGGATCGACGCCGCCCTCAAAACCGACGAGCATCAGTTTGCGGTTCCAGTCCGCGGCGCCCAGCACCTGCTTGAGGCCGTCGATCAACTGCGGCGCGCAACGGTCCGGATGGTTGGCGATAACCGAGAGGGCGTCGGCCCACTGCTCCTTCGCGATTCCCGGATTCTGCTGTTTGATCAGGTCGGCCGTCTGCAGCATGACGGTCTTGTCGGGGAACAGGTCGTGCACCAGGAAGATGCCCATCGCCGCGAAACCGATCATCATGGGCCAGCGCAGCGTCATGAGAACAGTCCAGAACCCCGTCAGCAGGCCGCATTCGCGGTCGCTCTTCGCGCCGAAATAGCGGGGGTCCGCGCCGGCGGTGAGACCGCCGAAAACGTTCCTCATGAGGTAGAAGAACATGAACATGACCAGCGCATGGTACTGCTCATAGCCCAGCGGCATGGGCGTGTCCCGCCGGGGCATGCTGCTCATCCAGTCCGGGTTGCCGGTGACCTGTGCGGCCAGTGCGCCAAAGTCGGGCACGCTGCCTATTTTCGCCACGGCCATTGCCGAGATAATGACGACGCCCAGCGCGATGATGGCCGACTGAAACAGGTCGGTGAACACCACACCGTAGAAGCCGGAAATCATGGTGTATATCGCCGTGATGCCGATCATGACGAGCGTGCAGGTCAGTGGCGAGTAGGGGAAGAACATCGTCAGGAACAGGCCGGCGCCCTTTATGAGATAAGCCAGCATGCCTATCGAGGTGATCACGCCCGCCAGTGCCGAGACGAACTGTGCAAAGCGGCCACCCCACCCGTCGCCGAAGCGGAACACCATCCACTCGGCACCCGTCAGGCATTTGGAGCGGCGGTGCCATTTGCCGCCCCAAAGCAGCATGATGGCCAGGCCGAGCACTGCCCCGCCCCGGAATTCGATGAACAGGCCGCGCGGGCCGAGCATGAACAGAAACGACGTGATAATCATCGTGCCGGTCATGTCGAGAAAGAACGCCATGCCCGACACGCCCAGCGCCCACCAGGGCAGACGCCGTCCGCCGACGAAATAGTCATCCAGGCTCTTCGACGCCATGCGCTCCAGTGCAATGCCCAAGATGACGAGCGCACCCAGATAGGTGAAGATAACCGTGTAGTCGACCGTGTTCAATGACCACATAGAATAGGGCGCTCCGTGGAAGTCCGCCATTGTACCATGTCATTGCCCGTCAGTTATCCCGTCAAAACAGCGCCATAGACAATCCCCCCGTCCCGCTTCATTTCAGCGATGCGGGACGGGGGAATAAGAGTCGGGTCCTTGCGGCATGCGCCGCCTCGGAATCAAACGGCATTAAGACGGATGTAATCGCTGAACCGGACTGAATTGTTGCCTGCAATATCGCGGTACTGCACCCGCACCGTGTTGTAGCCAACCGGACCGGGCAGCGTGTAGGCTCTGGTCTCCGCCGCCGGTTCCCAATTCGTCCAAGTCGCACCGTCGTCACTGAAACGCATGTACTTTACACTGGAACCAATGTCCGAAAAGGTCAGTTTCAGGGTAACCGATGCGCTGGCGGTGGATAAGGCCCCGTTGTTGATTATTATCGAACCCGTGGGCGCCACCGTGTCCAGGAAAATATAGTCGTTGTACACGACGGAACGGTTGTTGGCGATGTCCATGAACTGGACGCGCACCGTCTTGTACCCGTCACCCGCCGGAAGCGTGTAGGCGCGGGTCGCCCGCAGGGACTCCCACGCAGTCCATGTCGCGCCGTTATCGCTGAACCGCATCCGAACCGCATTGGACGACCAGGTCAGATTAAGGGTGACGCTGGTGCTGGAAGTGGCATAAGCACCCTTGTTGATCAGGATCGAGCCCGTAATCACCGGTCGAACACCTTTGGAGACGGTCAGCAGTACCGCGGAGGCGGGTGGCACCGACTCGCCGCCCGACGGGATCTGACCGATAACCGTGCCGAAGGGAACCGTCGAACTGTACTCTTCTGTGACCGTGCCGACCACAAGGCCCGCTCCGACAATCAGGGTGGATGCATCACCCCGGGTGTGACCCAAGACATTCGGGACCGTCGCTGGCTGCACACCCTTGGAAACGGTCAGCGCGACGGCAGTGCCGGGGGGTACGGAGTCGCCCGCCACCGGAGTCTGGTTGATGACTATGCCGGCGGAAACTGTTGCGCTGTACTCATCGGTGGTCGTGCCGACCGCAAGGCCCGCGCCCGTGATGGTGGCGGACGCGGCAGTCTGTGCCTGACCGACAACGTTGGGAACAATGACGGGCTCCGGTCCCTTGGAAACGGTCAGCGCCATGGCCGCACCGGGGGTAACGTACCCGCCCGCCGGCAGACTCTGGCCGGTGACCGTGCCCGGCAGAACGGTTGCATTGTACTGCTCAGTCACTGTGCCAACGGTCAGTCCGGCGCTGACGACCACCGCAGATGCGGCGGTTTGGGTCTGTCCGACCACGTTGGGCACCAATGAAAGCTGTGAATAGGTGCCGCCGGTCGTGGCGGTCCCGCCGGCAGTAATGGTGACGGACTGGTCCGCCGGGGCGGTCCATCCGGTGACCGTCTTGAAATTGATGCCAACCGAACCCGCGGCCAAACCCGTGACAGTCGCTCCGCTGTTCTGGTACGTTCCGGTGCCGATGCGCCACAGCGCGCCCGCAGTCACGGCGCCCGCTGGCGAAATGGTCACCGTTAGCGAACCCGTGGCTGCTGGGGGCTTGTCAGATATGTCGCCGGGGAAAGTCAGTGCGGCGATCTCTTGGATATTGGTAAACCCGTCCCCGTCACTGTCGGTGCCTTCAATGTTCGCGAACTTGTGACTCGCACCCCTGTAGGCATTGGCGTAGCTGTTACGCGCGCTGGTGTCGCCCCCCGGATGGCACAGGTCGCAGGTGTCAAGTCGCGACCCGGTAACCTTATAGGCGCTGTTGTAGGTGCTGCGAAACGAGGTCATGTAGGAAGTCTTGGCTTGCGCCGAAACGGCAATCAGCAGAACTGTACAGCCAATCATTATGGGGAGGAACTTGCGCATATTAACCTCAAATCGGACGTTTCGCCGTTTCTGAACAAAAGACACCTACAACCACAAAAGTGCGTAATTCTCACACGGACCTTTTACGAGCGCATCCGTAATTAGTACTTATTGTCTGCGTATATTCCGTGGATAAACACGTACAAGGTCCGGCTGCGACGGAGTTTCATTGGATTCTCTCGAAATTCACACGAGGGGCGCGGCTGATTCTTTTGGAGACACTCCTTTCTGAAGCGCCCAAAAGAGACCCCCGTCCCGGTCCCTTTCGGGAGCGCGGGACGGGGGCAACGAAAGCCTCACGTCTTCGCTGAACGCGGCTGCTTCAGGCTAGATGCCTTGAACGAGGATGTAGTCTCTGAAAACGCTGGACAGATTGCCGGCGCCGTCCTTATACTGCACCCGGACGGTGTTATACCCGACCGGTCCCGGCAGTGTATATGCCTTGGTCGCCGCGACCCGTTCCCAGAGCGTCCAGTTTGAGCCGTTGTCGCTGAAGCGCATCCAGCGAACTCCGGACCCCGCATCGGACCAATTCAAAGAAAGGGTTACCGACAGACTGGTGGTGGCCGGTGCTCCGTTGTTGATCGCAATCGAACCCGTGGGGGGCACGGTGTCCAGGAGGATGTAGTCGCCGTACCCGGGGGAACGGTTGTCAGCAATGTCAAGGAATTGCACGCGGACCGTCTTATATCCCTCCCCTGCCGGCAGGGTATACGCCCGTGTGGCCTGCAAAGGCTCCCAGAGCGTCCAGTTCGCGCCGTTGTCACTGAAACGCATCCGCACTGCGTTGGATGACCAGGTCAGCGACAGGGTCACGTTGGTGCTGTTAGTGGAGGAGGCGCCCCCGTTGATCATGATGGAGCCCGTAACAACGGGCTCCACACCCTTGGAAACCGTGAGCAGCACCGCGGAACCTGAATCGGCGGAACTGCCGCCGGTCGGCGTCTGGCTGATGACGGTGCCGGTGGGAACGGTCGCGCTATACTGCTGGGAAATCGTGCCCACGACCAAGTTCGCGCCAACAATCAACGTTGATGCGGTGGCTTGGGGTTGGCCAACAACATTGGGCACGGTCACAGACTGCGGACCTTGAGAAACGGTCAGTGCCACCGCCGTGCCGGGGGCTACGGAACCGCCGGCCACCGGCGTCTGCGAGATAACGCTGCCCGAAGGAACGGTCCCGCTGTAGGCTTGCGTAATCGCACCGACCGTGAGCCCCGCGCCGGTAATAGCCGTGGAGGCGGCGGCCTGTGTCAGACCGACAACGTTCGGAACCGTCACGGGCTGCGGGCCCTGCGATACGGTCAAGGCAACCGCGGCACCAGGAAGTGCCGAGCCGCCCGCCGAGGGCGTCTGCGAGATGACGCTGCCCGAAGGAACGGTCGCGCTATAAGCTTGGGTAATCGCACCAACCGTGAGCCCCGCGCCGGTGATGGCGGTGGAGGCGGCGGCCTGCGTCAGACCGACAACATTCGGAACCGTCACGGGCTGCGGCCCTTTGGACACGGTCAGCGCCACGGCACTGCCAGGCGTCACATACCCGCCCGAGGTCGGGGACTGGGAAATGACCGTGCCGGAAGGAACGGTCGCGCTAAATGCCTGAGTAATCGTGCCGACCGTGAGCCCCGCGCCGGTAATGGCTGTGGATGCGGCCGCTTGGGTTTGGCCGACAACGTTGGGCACCAGGGAAAGCTGAACATAGGTGCCCGTTGCAGTTGCTGTCCCGCCCGCAGTGATGGTGACGTTCTGGTCCGCCGGCGTGGTCCAACCGGTGACTGCCTTGAATTGAACGGTGATTGAACCTACGGCCAGACCTGTGACGGTCACGCCGCTGTTCTGATACGTGCCGGTCGCGCCTGCGCGCCACTGCGCGCCTGCCGTATTGGCACCCGCCGGCAGGATGGTCACGGTCAACGAGCCTGTCGTCACGGCCGGCTTGTCCGCCGAGTTGCCCGGGAAGGTCAGTGCGGTGATTTCCGCCAAGTTCGTGAAGCCGTCCCCGTCGCTGTCCGCGCTTTCAATTGTCTTGAAGTTGTGTCCCGCCGTCTTGTACGCGGCGCCATAGGAGTTTCTGGCCGACTGGCCACTGACCGTATGGCACATTGTGCAGTCGTCGATGCGCGTCCCCACGGCTGCAGGATAAGCCGCTTCGAAATTGGCAAACCAGGTGGAATTGGCGTGGGCCGGCAACACGAAAGTACCGGCAAGCAAGAACGCAATGGCCATCAAACGAACTCGCATAAACATCTCCTTTGTGTTGGCCCCCCGGGGGCGCAATAAGGTTGAAACTCGCTCAAGCGTTGCAATTGTACCCGCCACTTTGCGGTGCCGCCCTCAGGATATTGTGCGGGTTAAATGCGCGGAAACCCGAGGGTAATTACGCAAAAGGACTGTATTATTAGGGTAAGACCCGGAAGGAAGTTGCCGGAAAGAGGTCGCGCTCCGTCACCCCGCCGTTGCGGGTGTGCCGGAGCGCGTTATCGCGTCGCTGCTGACGGGCTTGCGGCACTACACTTTCTGCCGGGCCATTACCTGCAGCGTTATGAGACTGAGCCCAATCATGAACAGGTCGCCGAACATCTTCGCAATGCCGCCCAGCGAGAGGGCTCCCTTCTGGCAACTCAAACCAGTGCAGCCCAAGGGATCCGGCCCGGAGGATATGGTCAGACTTACCACCGACCCGGGTGAAAGCTTCTCACCCGCCGCCGGGTCCTGACTGATGATTTCTCCCGCCGCAACCGTGTCACTGGACGCTTCGGAGATTTGGCCCACGGCCAGTCCTGCGGCGTTGATTGCGATAGTCGCCGCGTCCTGGGTCAAGCCCGACACATCCGGCACAAGTACCGGCGCAGGCAAGGGCTGCGGACCCTTCGACAGCACCAGCGCAACGGGCGAACCGGCGCCTGCAGTTGTGCCCGCCGCCGGCGTTTGCGAAATCACCAGGCCTGAAGCAACGACGCCGCTGTACCGATGCGTTACATTGCCTGCGACAAGCCCCGCGCCCGTAATGGCGACATCTGCGACGGCCTGGGTTTGTCCCACAACGTTGGGCACCGTCCCGTTTGGCTGTGGACCTTTCGATACGGTCAGCGCCACCGCCGTGCCCGACGTCACCGAACTGCCCGCGACCGGGGTTTGGGATATGACGTCGCCCGTGGCGACTGTCGAACTGTATTCTTGGGTTATCGCTCCGACAGTCAGTCCAGCACCTGTAACCGCCGCCGAGGCGGCCGCCTGGGGCGTGCCGACAACGTTGGGCACGGTGACTGCGACAGCCTGCGAACCCTTGGACACCGTTAGCGCCACGGCCGTTCCGGACGCCACCGACTCACCCGCAGCCGGAGTCTGGGAGATGACGTTACCCGCGGCGACCGTCGAGCTGTATTCTTGTGTGACGGTTCCCACGGCGAGCCCGGCGCCGCTAATTGCGGCAGACGCTGCGGACTGGGACTGGCCGACCACATTTGGAACCGTGACGGGTGCGGGTCCCTGGGATACCGTCAGAGCCACCGCTTCACCCGGACTGGCAGACGTGCCCGCCGCAGGTGTCTGGGAAATCACACTGCCCGAAGGAACGGTCGCACTGTTCTGCTGCGTGACGGTTCCGACGGCAAGTCCGGCTCCCGTAATTGCGGCACCTGCGGCCGCCTGCGTCAAACCGACCACGTTTGGAACCGTAATCGGCGCGGGGCCCGTCGACACTGTCAAAGACACTGCCGAACCGGGAATTGCCGACGCACCCGCCGTGGGCGTTTGCGAGATGACACTGCCGGAAGGAACCGTTGCGCTGTGCTGCTGCGTCACGGTGCCCAAAATCAAACCCGCGCCTGCGATAGCAACACCTGCAGCGGCCTGCGTTTGACCGACCACATTCGGAACAGACACGGGCTGCGGCCCTTGGGACACGACCAGGGCCACGGTGGAACTGGCGGCAACCTGCCCGCCCGCCGCGGGGTTCTGCGAAATCACCGAACCTGAGGAAACCGTGGCGCTGTACTGCTGCGTGACGGTTCCGACAGCAAGACCCGCGCCGGTAATCGACGCACTTGCCGCCGCCTGTGCAAGTCCCACAACGTTGGGAACCGTCACGAGGCCGGGTCCTTTGGAAATCGCCAATGCCACGGCGGACCCGGGATTTACAGAGGCGCCCGCTGCGGGCGTCTGGGACAGAACATTACCCACCGGAACGGTGGCGCTGTTTTGTTGCGTTACAGTTCCGACGGTCAACCCGGCCCCTGTGATCGCCGTGGCCGCCGCGGCTTGGGTCATGCCAACCACGTTGGGCACAGGGGTCTGCACCGGGCCCAGTGACACCACCAGAGCCACGGCCGTCCCGGAGTTTACCGATGTGCCGGCCGCGGGCGTTTGTGAAATAACATTGCCGGCGGGCACGGTCGCGCTATTTTGCTGGGTGACGGTTCCCATCATCAGACCCATGCCCGTCAGTGCAGTCCCCGCCGCAGCCTGGGTCATGCCCACCATATTGGGCACCACAACCTGCGCGGGTCCCATGGACACCACCAATGCCACCGCGGTCCCGGAGTTTACCGACGTGCCGGCCGCGGGCGTTTGCGAAATAACGTTGCCGGCGGGCACGGTCGCGCTGTTTTGCTGGGTGACGGTTCCCATCATCAGACCCATGCCCGTCAGTGCAGTCCCCGCCGCAGCCTGGGTCATGCCCACCATGTTGGGAACCACAACCTGCGCGGGACCCATGGAAACGACCAAAGCCACCGTCGTCCCCATATTCACCGATGTGCCGGCCGCGGGCGTTTGCGAAATAACGTTGCCGGCGGGCACGGTCGCGCTGTTTTGCTGCGTTACGGTCCCCATCATCAGACCCATGCCCGTCAGTGCAGTTCCGGCCGCGGCTTGTGTCATGCCCACCATGTTGGGAACGGAAACCTGCATCTGCACGTAGGTCCCCGTGGCGTTGGTGGTCGCGCTTGCGATGATGGTCGCCGTCTGGTCGGCCGGTGTCGTCCATCCTGCCACGGGCTTGAACTGGAGCGTGACCGAACCCACGGCCAGACCGGTAACGGTCGCGCCGCTGTTCTGGTATGCTCCCGCAGTTCCCGCGCGCCATTGCGCGCCCGCCGTCACGGCGCCCGCCGGTGAAATCGTCACTGTCAGCGACCCCGTGGATGCAACCGCAGGATGGTCCGTCGCGTCTCCGGGAAAGGTAAGTGCCGTTATTTCCTGCAGGTTGGTGAAGCCGTCGCCGTCACTGTCCAGGCTTTCGATCGCCTGAAAATTGTGGCCTGCCGCCTTGAACGCCGCACCATAGGCGTTTCTCGCCGGCGGCGAGGTGTGGCAAAGGGTGCAGTCGTCAATGCGTGTGTTCAAGGCGGCGGGATAGGCCGCCTCAAAATTGGCGTACCAGGTGTCGTTTGCGTGGGCCGGAAGGACAAAGCCCCCCACCACCAGGAACGCAAAGACAAACAACCGAACTCGCATTTATTTCTCCTTTAAGTTGCCCATCAGCGAACTTCTTATAGGTGACTCATCTTCCATGCTGAATGCTACCTTCAGAATTGAAGCCCCCGCCTCGGGGCTATCCACCATTTGTCATTGCACGAAAAGCGGAAAGGTACGGGCGTTCCCGTCCCGCATCATTAAAACGACGGAGGGGCGCCCGTCCTGCGAAATCCCAAAAGAAACCGCGCTCCGGTGCACCCTTCATTCGGGCAACCGGAGCGCGGGGGTAATCCCTTCACTGTGGCGTGCGGTTTTACATCTTTCGTCGGGCCAGCATTTGCAGGGTTATCAGGCTCAGTCCCACCAAGAACAGGTCGCCCAGCATCTTGGTGATGCCGTCGAACGAGAACACATCCTTCTGGCTGCTCAGGCAGGCGCAGCCGGTGCTCTGCGGACCGGAAGAAACAAGCAGGTTCACCAGTGAAGACGGCACGGCCAACGCCCCCGCGGCGGGGGTCTGGCTGATAACCGATCCGGCCGGAATGGTGTCGCTGGCCGTTTCATTCACCTGGCCGACGGTCAGTCCGGCGGCGGTAATCGCAGCCGTGGCCGCATCCTGGGTCAATCCAACCACGTCCGGCACTGGCACCGGCTGCGGACCCTGGGACAGCACCAGCGCCACGGCCGACCCGGCATCGGCCTGGGCATTTGCTGACGGGGTTTGGCTGGCCACCCGGCCCGCCGGAACCGTCGCATTGTATTCCTGCGTAATCGTTCCCAGCACCAGACCGGCGTTGGCAATCACCGTTGTTGCCGCCGCCTGTGTTTGGCCGGTGACATCGGGTACCGTCACCAAACCGGGACCCTGCGATATCACCAGGCCGACCGCCGAACCCGGCGCGGCCTGGGCGCCCGCCGCGGGTTTCTGGGAGATGATTTGGCCTTCCGGCACGGTTGCGTCATGACGCTGCGTCACGGCGCCCACCACCAGTCCCGCCCCGACAATGGCTGTGGTCGCCGCTGCCTGGGTCTGTCCCACCACATTGGGCACGGTTACCGGTTGCGGACCCTTGGAGACCTTCAGTGACACGGCCGAACCGCCGAGCACCGACAAGCCTGCGGCGGGCGACTGGCTGATGACCTGTCCGGACGGTATGGTGTCACTGTACTCCTGCGTAATGAGACCCACTATCAGGTGTGCCGCGACAAGTGTCGCGGTCGCCGCCGCCTGGGTCTGCCCCACCACATTGGGCACCGTCGCCTGCTCCCGCGTGTAGGTCCCCGTGGCGCTGAAAATCTGATTTGCCACAATGGTAATTGCCTGGTCAGCGGGCGTTACCCAGCCTGTTACCGGCTTGAACTGAATGGTCTTGGCGCCCACGACCACCGCCGTTAGCATGATTCCGGAATTCTGCCAGGCGCCGCTCGGTCCCAGACGCCACTGGGCGCCCCCATCGCGCGCACCCTGCGGTTCCAACGTTACCTGGACCGACCCAACGGGCTTGTCCGAGGCATTGCCCGGAAACGAGTGGGCGTTTATCTCAGCCAGATTGGTGAACCCGTCGCCGTCGGCATCGCCCGAGGCAATACTGGCAAAGTTATGCCCCGCGCCCGCATACGCCGTTCCGTAACTGTTTCGGGTGGAAGGAGAAGTATTCGGGTTTGCGTTGGCATGGCACAGCAGGCACGCGTCGATGCGTGTCCCCACGGCCGCGGGATAGGCGCTTTCAAAGCTGGCGAGGCGACCGCCCGTTGCCTCCGCCAATGATGCTGTGAGAATCAAGGCCAGAAATGCACAAACAGAAGCACACCTTCGCATGGTTGTCTCCTTGCGGTTGATGTCATTCATGATACCTGCTAGGTAACACGGGCATTACATGAATAATTCGTTGTCCTTCCCACCAACCACTTCTTCAGGGAACATACAAGGTCCGTCAACCCGGAAAAGAAACGCTCCGGCGCACTGTTCACGGGGACATGCTGGAGCGCGATATCTGTGGTTGCACATCCCGGGGCGGAGGACTACGGCCTTCGTCCGGACGCGGACAGCAGAACTGTCATGCTCAACCCGACCAAGAAGAGGTCCCCGAGGGTCTTCTTCATGTTGCCGAGGGAATTCGCGCCCTTGGCGCCGGGACATCCCGCACAGCCGCAACGGTCGCATGGGCCGGTGGACACAACAAGAGCCACCGCCGAGCCGGGGAGCACCTGAGTGCCCGCCGCCGGGTCTTGGCTGATAACCAGACCCTCCGCCACGGTGTCGCTGCATTCTTCGGTTGTCTCGCCGACAACCAAGTCGGCGCCAAAAACATCCGCCATTGCGGCAACCAGTGTCTGGTCCAACACATCGGGCACGGTGACAGTGCACGGCCCCGTGGAAAACACAACTTCCACAAAACTGCCTTTGGCCGCCTGCGTTCCCGCGGCCGGACTTTGGCTGATGACCAAACCGGTTCCAACCGTATCGCTGCACTGCTGGGTCACCGCCCCGTAGTACAGATTTGCGCCGATAAGGGCTGAGACCGCCATGGCCTCAGTCTGACCCGCCAGATTGGGCACCAGTGTGTTGCCGATGCACGGTCCGCTCGACACCACCAACACCACGGAACCGCCTTTGGGCGCTTGAGTTCCCGGCACCGGATCCTGACTGAGGACCACGCCCGACGCAACGGTATTGCTGCACAGAAAGGCCCAAGAATCGCAATTCAGGTCCGCTCCAAGAATGGCTGTCAGCGCCGCGGATTGGGACAGCCCCGCCAAGTTGGGCACCGTCGCATTGCCGGTGCAGGGCCCCGTGGACTTCACGACGGCAACCCAACTGCCGGCGGTCGCCAGTGTTCCCGCCGCTGGGTTTTGGCTTAGGATCGAACCCGCCGCAACCGTGTTGCTGCAATGCGGGGTCACCACGCCGTAGTACAGATTTGCGCCGCCGAGGGCGGAAATCGCCGTGTCTTCTGTCTGCCCCACCAAGTTGGGCACCAGCGTGTTGCCGCTGCACGGGCCGCTTGAGACCGCCAGGGCCACTGCGCTCCCGGCGGCCACCTGTGTTCCCGCCGCCGGATGCTGGCCGAGGACTATGCCCGCCGCAACCGTGTTGCTGCATCGCTGGGTTATAAGGCCGGTCCTCAGGTCTGCATCGGAGAGCGTCGTGCCCGCCACGGCCTGTGTCTGGCCCGCCACAATGGGTACGGTTACCAGTGGCAGCGACCACAGCTTCGCCGTGTTGTCATAGGACCCCGTGAGCACCTTGGTTCCGTCCGGAGAAAACGCCACCGAATGCACCTCGTCCGTGTGCCCGGTGAAGGTGCCGATAAGCGCGCCGTTTGACGCATTCCACAGTTTCGCAGTGCCGTCCGACGATCCACTGAGCACCTGACTTCCATTCGGAGAGAAGGCCACCGACCACACCCCGCCGGTGTGCCCGGTGAAGGTGAGAAGATTGGCGGCTGTCAAGTCCCACAGTTTGACCGTCCGGTCCGCTGACCCGGTCAGTACCCGGGTTCCGTTCGAAGAATACGCCACGGCACGCACCCCCTGCGTGTGCCCGGAAAAGGTTCTCTGCAGGACCGCGAACGTGGACCACAGGCAGGCTTTTCTGTCATCCGACCCGGTGAGCACCGTGTTGCCGACCGGAGTGCATGCCACCGCATATACGGGACCCGTATGTCCGGTGATGGTCTGGCTAACCATGCCCGTGGCCGCCGTCCACAGTTTCGCCGTGTTGTCGTACGACCCGGTGAGAACCGTGTTCCCATCCGCGGAATAGGCCACGGCGAGCACATCGCTTGCATGCCCGGAAAAAGAGCGGACAAAGGCGCCTGTTCCCGCGTTCCACAATTTCGCCGTGTTGTCATAGGATCCGGTGAGCACCCGGCTTCCATCCGGAGAAAAGGCCACGGAAGTCACCCCTTCCGTGTGGCCGGAGAAGGTGCTGATGAGAACGCCTGTTTCCGCATTCCACAGCTTGGCCGTGTTGTCCAGCGACCCGGTGAGCACCCTGGCGCCATCCGGAGAAAAGGCCACGGACCGCACCCTGTCCGTGTGCCCGGAAAACGTTCGGATTTCCGTACCCATTGCGCCGGCGCAAACCAGCAGCACCGCCGCAATTACCCCGGCAAGAAAGCCCCAGCCGTGAACGTGTGGCATACCGCATCTCCAGCCGTTACGGGATTCTCGGCCCCGTTCCAGGTATCCGACGATGGGCAGATTGCATCGACCTGGTTCCGCACATTTAAACCGACTGCGGATCAATAACAGGCCCCCGCCGAAACACGGCCTTTCGCGTCCCAACCCTGCTTTCATCAGGATGGCCGATTCAAACCTGTCTCGCAGGACTTAAACGTTGCAGATCTCGTAGGCCTCGCGTAGCGCCGGAATCGGGTCGCCGACCGGAATGAACTCGTGGGCAAGGAAGCCCTGAAAACCGGTCTCCACAATGGCCTCGCACACGCGCCGGTAGTTGATCTCCTGCGTGCCGTTGATCTCGTGGCGGCCGGGCACGCCGCCGGTGTGGTAGTGGCCGATGTGTGCATTGAAACGGCGGATCGTCTCGATGATGTCGCCTTCCATGATTTGCATGTGGTACGCGTCGTAAAGCAGTTTGAAGTTCTTCGAGCCCAGCTTCTCGCCCAGCGCCGCGCCCCATGCCGTGTGGTCGCACATGTAGTCCTTGTGGTCCCGCTTGCTGTTGAGCAGTTCCATGACCAGCGTGATGTTCGCCTTTTCCGCCGCCGGAATGATCTGCGTGAGCCCGCTCACGCAGTTTTTCAGCCCCTCCTCGTCGGACATGCCGCGGCGGTTGCCCGAGAAGACAATCATGTTCTTTATGCCGCGCGACGCAAGCTTCGGGAGGAGTTCCATGGACTTCTTGAGCAGTTCGTCGTGGTTGCGCGGCTCGTTCCAGCCGTCCTTGATACCCCCCGGTCCGTTCGGCATGGCCACCTCAAGCCCCTGCGCGATGACGATGTCCCAGTCCGGCTCGTCGAGCAGGTCGATGCCCTTCAGACCGATAGCCCTGGCCTGCACGCAAAGTTCCTCGAGGGAAATCTTGCTGTAGCACCAGCGCGACACCGACTGTTTCAGACGTCCTCCGCCGCCCGCCGCCGGCGCCGTCTGCGCCGATGCGGACTGCGCCACCAGACCCGCGCCCGCCATGCCCGCCATTGCACCCATTGCCACTCTCCTGGAAATCGTCCCGTCCGACATCATTAGAACCTCCAAAGTTTGCTTCGGCCTTCCTGGAAATGCTCTCCGCATTCGCAAGCGTGCGTGGCAAGTATACTTCCTGCCGCATCCGGAAGGCATCTTGTTGAACCCCCGCCCCCCACTGCGGAAATGACGCGTTTGGCCGACCCTGATCCGACATCGCCGCCTATCTTCTATTTTGTCTCCTGTCCGGCGGCGAACACGCGGAAAAGCTTCAGCGTCGGCCGGCTGTCTCCGAAAGACCGCCTCGTACATTTCAAACTGAACTCATCAAGGGTCTGCCCGTCAGGCAACATGAGATCGGCGGTGACATCGTGTCCGGACTACTTGTTGTGTACATAGCCCATGGCTTTCAGATCCGCCTGGGCTTCATCGCTCATGCCCATGTCTTGCGGCGCAACCGACTTGTTCTCCGTAATGCCCGTGTGGTCGCAGTGGGCCTTGAGAGCGTCTTTCATGCGCTTGAAGACCTCCGGTTGCTCGGTGCTGATGTCGTGCCGCTCGTTCGGGTCGGCTTTGACGTCATACAACTCCCAACGGCTGGGCGAATTCTCATCATAAAGAACCCACCGCGAGGAGGTCCAGTCGTCCTTATCGGCGCGCACGGCCGCGTTCCACACCTCCAGTTTGAACCGGCCGTCCTGGATGGCCAGGGAACCCTGCTCGTAGACACCGCGGGATTTGCTCTCGCTGATCACATAGCGCAGCGCGGGGCGCGCGGCCGGGTCAAGAAGGTTGATTCCCTCGCAGTCGGGCGGCACGGGAATGCTCAGTGAGGACAGCAGGGTTGGCATGATATCGAGTGTGCTCGCTGGTCCCGGAACACGCTGGCCGGGCGTGGTCCTGCCCGGAAAACGCATGATGAGCGGCACCTGGGTCGCGCTGCCGTGCGGAATGGCATGGTCCCAAACCTTGGGCCGCTCGCCAAAAGCCTCGCCGTGGTCTGCGGTGAACACGAGGTTGAGCTTGTCGTACAGACCCATCTGTTTCATGCGAAACAGCAGTTCCCCGAAACGCGCGTCGGTAAAGGTCACCTCGGAATCGTAGCAGGCCCGTGCATATTCCATGTCCTTCGGATGCGTGATGTCAGGATCTTCCCCATGGTCCAGGAACCCGCCGATAATGTCATTGTCCAACTGGTTGCCGAGCGTTCCGCCGTTCTTTATGAGGCCGGGGAAGTGGTTGATATAGGGCGCGTGGGGTTCGATGAAGTGAACCATCAGGAAGAGTCCGCCGGCGCCGCTGGCCTTGATCTCCGCCTGGTTCAGGTCCAGGAATGCCTTGACGGCGGCAAAAAGGCTGTCCTCGTCGCCCGCATAATAATAAAGGTCAAACCCGTGTCCGAAACCGTTGCCCGGGCCGATGTACCCATCATAGGGTGTGCGGACAAACCCAGCGGTGAAGTATCCATTCTCCTTCATCACCTGCGCCAGCGTGAGCATGCTTTCCGGAAGACAGGAATTGGCCAGTTCGGCCGTGTGCTGGGAGGGATAGCGGGACGTGAATATGGACGCGAAGGAAGGACGCGTCCACGGACATGCCGTCGCCGTATCTTCGAAGAGCACCCCGTCCTGGGCCAGGTTGCATAGGTTCGGCGTGTGCCCCTTGGCGAAACCATAGCTGGGAAGCCGGTTGGCGGCCAGCGTGTCCACCGCCACCAGCATGCAGT
The DNA here is from genome assembly GCA_903822375.1 of Candidatus Hydrogenedentota bacterium. GTDB lineage: Bacteria > Hydrogenedentota > Hydrogenedentia > Hydrogenedentales > CAITNO01 > CAITNO01. Next base: position 3 of record CAIJOU010000901.1, on the reverse strand, counting down.
TTT
>CAIJOU010000900.1 GCA_903822375.1 Candidatus Hydrogenedentota bacterium | reverse complement strand
TAGTCTACGTAAAGGCGTGTGCTCTTGGTGGCCGTAACCCAGAGCGGGCTACCGTTCCCGGACAAATCGCTGGACCCCGGCCCCCAGCCGTTGACCAGCATCGTGGTGAGGTCGGCCTCCGGAACAAGGCTGAAGCCCCAGTCCCACACGTTGTTTTGTGTGGTGGTGGCCCCCACCGTGGCAATGGCGTCGAAGCGGCCCGAAGTGCCCTTGAAAGAGGCCCCTGAATTCTGGGGCATCAAGAAACGGGCACTGTCCTTGGCCGGGATGGACAAAGTCCCCGAACCGGTGGCCGTAACATAATTCACCGTGACAGGGGCCGCGTCGGGATTGTACATGAAGACATAGGTTTGCTGGCCGTTGGAGGCGGTGCCCACGGGGGAGTAGTAACTTCTGCCCCAGTTGCTTACGGGGTCTATGTTGTACCAGCGGTTCTCGTAGTTGCCGCCGATGTCGCCGGTGAGAATGCCGACCTGGACGGGCCGGGTGGCCGTAACGGTCGCCCCCATCTGCACGCCGGAACCGAGATAGTACACTTCGCCGCGGCCAAGCGTGGTTGTGACCGGCAGTGCCGCGCCGGAACCGTCACGGTCGACGGTCACCACGGTGCCGTCCTCCGCCGCCTGCACAAAGATGGATGTCATCTCAAACATTGAGGAGGTGAGCGGGGTCGGATAGATCAGGTTCTCGCCGATGGGAATCACAAAACTGGTTCCCCAATCGGCCGTGGAGTACATTTCAATGGACCCGGCCAGAACGCTGCCGGGTGTGTCGGCCCAGCCTGCACGGGAAACGGAGATGTATTTCGTCGTCGCGATACGGTCCCGACCGTCATACAGAACCGTTGATGCGTTTCGGGGCAGCGTCACCTGGTTGCGAAGGGCGAGCACGGCACCGGCGGGAAGACCGGCCGGGTCGTTCGCGTAACCGGGAGCGATGCCGTTTGCGTTGTTGCCGTCACCCCAGATCTTGGTGCTGGACTGCACAGGATTGTTGATGTCCGTCTCATAGCCGTCTTCCCAGTTGTCGTAAATGACCACCGTGCCCGGCACCGCCACGGTAATGGAAACGATGGTCTGGAAAGTGGTGCCCGTACCGCTGGCCAGTGTTAGGAAGGACGAGCGGAGCTGGGTTTCCGGCAATGGGACGTAATACTGCTGTATGACTGAGAATGCGTGGGCCTGAGAAGCCCCAAGCAAAGTCATAAGCGCGGATATCCAAAGCAGAGCAAGACCGGTTATACGCTTGGACATGACCGACTTTCGGAAAGGCATTAAGGGACCTTCACCTGAGCCTCCCGGCCGAATTGCCGCTTGCTCCGCCAAAGTGTGGGTGTCGGACGGCAACTGCGCTGCGGTCAAGTGCGACACACGGGCGACGGGACATTTAGTCCCTTCAACTTGGCTCTTCAGCATTCGTATGCTCCTTCGAAATTGCAAATGACTCCGAATACGCCTGGGGACTAAGGGTTCTAGACTCATCCAATGCCCAAAAACCTTAGGGCTCCATACGTATTAATATCATTATCGTCACTATATTGTCAATAGATAACTTTTCAGAGTCCTTTTTGGCTATCAAAGATTAAACCAATCACAATTGTCGCTCAGAGATTTCGCAGTCTGCATGAGGGACGTATCGGAGTATCTAAAGGAGTGCGCGTGCATCGCCCCACCGTTGGGTTGGAGCGTCGAGGCAGTCCTGGTGAGTGGAAAACCCCTGCGTAACAACATGCCGCGCCTCTACTTGAAAGTCTCACCGGAGTGTATGAGGCACTGAACACAGGGACCTTGGTCGGACTTTAAGTTGGAAGGGTTCGGTCTGGGTTCCCGGAGGAATTGAAGCCATTCAGGGATTTGGAACATTCTTCGAATGGACTTGTCGTGTTGCCCGCTGTTCCATCTGGGAATCATTGCCAGTTGGCGTACTACAGCAAAGGTGGTCCCGTTTGCTTCTCTTGAGAACAGAGGGAACGCCAGAGAGAAGTTTCCTTCTGCTCTTCCCCCTACCCGGAGAGCCTTGCCGAACTTGTAGAGATACCGCCCCAGAATATGACGTCCCCTTGCACACCAACCGCCTTGTATTCTGCCTTCAGCGCAACCCGCTGTACTGGCTGATGTCTGCCGGAGTTACGCCGGCCTGACGGGCCCGGGCAGCGGCGCTGCCGCGAAGTTTGCCGACCAATTGGTCCCGCTGGGCGGGAGTAGTCTTCTTCAGGCGCTCGACAAGAGCGGAAGTGCCGCCTGAAGCATGGGCGTCTCGGAGCTGTGACACCAGTTGCGCCGGATCCACCGTGGCGGCAAGAGTGGACATGACACCGGACTGTTCAACCAGCATCACGTCGCGCAGGTTCAGTTCTCCGTACTGTTCAAGAGGGGTGGGTTGGTCAAAGGATGCGGATTCGGGCTCCTTGTCGAAGGCCCAATCCTTGAACAGAATGGAGAGATTCACCGAACCGCCCGGCTTGACCCAGGAAGCGGGACCGCGCTGGGTAAGCGCCGTCGTCAGGTCGACATCCATGCGTGCCATGAGGGGACGGTCCCCCTCGCGCACCCACAGATCAACGCCGATATCGCGCAGCGTCCAATAATTGTTCATCCTGAAACGCAGGTGTTCCGTGGCGGCGGGCTCGGCCGCTTCGCGGCCTTCGAACTCCGCGCTGCTGAGCAGCGACCACCATCGCTCAAGTTTGCCGTCATCCAGAAAGTCGAAGAGTGTAATGACCACAGGCAGCGTGTAGGTGTCGGTCACCTGGCCAATCCGGGTGGGGGTTGCCGCCATCACCAACTCGCGTGGCAGATACAGGGACACATGCCCTTTGACACCCGTGGAGACAACCCGCGCGAGCAGGCGCCCGTCTTCGGCCCTGGACACCGACACCGCGAACGCGCCCGGCTTGCGTTTCGCAAGCGATACGCTGTAGTGCATGTCTTTGGTCTTGCCTTCAGACACGACCCTAACGGCCAGCGTGCCCGACGCTGTGAACTGATCGAGTGCCCGGGAACCCTCAAAGGTCGCTCGAAACACCCGGTCGAATTCCGGGGGAATGAGTATCTTCTGGTGTCCCTGCGCCTGCACGGCGCAGGCGGCCAGGAGACACGACAGAGTCAGTATCACAAGTCGCGGCATTTCTTTTCCTGTTGCCATGCTTCCCGGACTCACCGCGCGGTGACGGCCGCGCCCAAAGCCACCGCATTAAGATCGGGGCCCAGTTCCGGTTCCTGAGGTTTCTTGCGCCCCTGCAACGCGCCGATCGCACCGGCGTTCGGCTTGTTCCTTCCCGCGCCCTTGGGGTCATTGAGCGCCCCAATGGGTGTACGAACACCTGCCGCGGCAGGCACCTCACCGGGGCCCCTGGCGTTGATGGCGCCCTTGGGGGCTCCCACCGCACCACGGGCTCCCTGCGACTCCGCCGATTCGGCGGCGGTTACCGTACGGCGCTCACTGTATGAAAACACATCTAACTCAGCGCCATTGGTCACCTTGCCCCGCAGTTCCACCTCCTTGCCCGTCATCTGCACCAACCGCTGGATCTTTTTTCCCGTAACTTTGAGTGACTTCCCAATCAAGTCTTTCAGTCCCGCGCCATCGGACCCGCGGGCTGTCTTCACCTGAATGGATACAATCTCTCCCTTTACCGACACGGTGCCAAGGACGAATACCGACACCACCACAGACTCCGGTTCCTCCTGCAGACGGGCGGCCGCCTGCGCGGCGGCCTCCTGCCCCGGGTCACGCTCAGGGTTTTGCGCCTGCACGATTCCCGCCATACCGGCGACCAGTAGCACGACACTCAAGAACAACTGTTTCATTTCTCTCCTAAGCTCCTCACCGTTGCACTGAACTTTATTATACCCCGCCGTGGTGGTGGACACATATATTCTTTTGCATATGGCCGGTGCCTCTGTCCAGATTGGTCGGCAACGGACAACACCACTCCTCGAGAAATCCCCTTTCTCCTCATATGCGACCCAGTACGCCTTTCTCGATGAACGTCCCCCATGACCTTTGGCCGCACTTTGCCAAGAGGGCGTGGGGCATGGCCCCTGCCTGTCGTTCCCGGAGTTGGTGGCAGGATTGACAGCCAAGGGCGGACGTTCTACAGCGAATTGCCGATAGGAGGTCTGTACCTCGCAATCAAACACGTCGTACGATTCTTCCGGTACAACGCCTACAGGTGCCGTCTGGGGCAAAGGTGATGGGTCTTTTCTGTTAATAGTAGTATTCACTAAATACCCTCTTTTCGAGTTTGTGAGACCTATCCCTTGGATATCACCTGACAATCAGCCTACGGTCTGCCCTTTTCGAACCAAGCCGAAGTAAAACATACACGTTTAATTCTTGACAGAATAAGAACCATGCGCTATCATGATGGTGTTTCTTCTGGACATCGCGGTGTTAGGGAACGGAGCGTGCAATTGGACTGACGGGAATGGTGATTTCATGCAGTTCATACATGAAGCAGAGTTTCCGGGAATATCGATGCATTTTGCGTTGCGCATCTTTGCTTTTTGGGAAGTATCGCATGTATAATTCTGCCGCTGCTGGGCATGTACCCCGTTGTAATGGGGGATGCCTGTGCGGCACGGACATACAAACTGGGGGCAGTGTTGTGGTGCGTTTGAAGAATGGGGTTATTGTGACTGGTTTGCTGGAACTGACAGCTGCGGGATGCACATCTATTTCGGGAATCGGACTCTTCCGGGGGTCTTTCCTGACTCCCTGCCCATCCAAGACACGGTTGACAAGTGTCCAATTGCGCTATGAATCCCGGGGCTTCCGCAGAAACCTGGACGCATGCGCCGCGTCCGTTATGAGGTGATTCCCGTGCATGAGTCAGTTATCGCGTCAGCAAGTGAAATGCAAGAACGCTCTTGGGTGAACGTTGCGGTGCGCGGCTGTCTGGTTGGCGGCTTCGTACTGCTTTCGGTTGCCCTGTACGGTTGCGCCACCACGCCCAAGTGGTCAGAAATGCCGCTCCCGCCCGCGGCGGCCGCCGATGCCGCCGCCGCACCAACGGCGGCGCCTGAGGAAAAGATTGTCCTACAGGCCTATGACACCATCCGGATAAAGTTCCTTTATTGGCCTGAGTTGGACGATGAGCAAATGATCCGGCCCGACGGCAAGATTTCGTTGCTCATGGTCGGCGAGGTGGAGGCGCAAAACCGGACGCCTGATGAACTCCAGAAAGAGCTCATCAAGCTGTACGAACCCAAACTGAATGAACCGGAAATCAACGTGGTGGTTTCCAGTCTGGCCAACAACCGCGTCTACATTGGCGGCGAGGTCAGCACACCGGGCCTAATCTTGATCCAGGGCAAACTTACCTTGCTGAGTGCGATCATGCAGGCCGGTGGATTTATTGAGGCCAGTGCCAAGAAGTCCAGCGTGGTGGTTGTGCGCCAACAGGCGGGCAAGCAGTTTGCCCGGACCGTGGACCTCAGTGATGCGTTGAAGGGCACGGAAACGGAGCCCTTTTACTTGCAACCGTACGACACTGTCTATGTTCCGCGCACGGCCATCACCCACGTGAACGAGTTTGTCGCCCAGTATATCGACGGCGTTATTCCGAAACACATAACCTCCAGCGTCGGTCTGTATAACTTCCAGCAGAGCAGCCTCAAGAGCAGTACACCCGTGAACATTTCTATTCCGACAGGTTCGTCGAAATGATGGCGGCTAATCTTGTCTCTTTCTCGTTTACAGCGTTTTCAGGAGTGGTAATGGATGAACATTGATTCCCGGCTCGGAAGCACGCTGCGCACCAAGGCGCTCGCCTTTGCCACGGAAATCGTGCAGAGTTCGGCGCGCGACGTGGTGCAGGTGCTTTTCCGCCGCAAATGGATAATTCTCCTGTTCTTCGTGGGGGTTTCGTCCACGGCGACCCTCTATGCATTTGTCGCGCCGGCGGTGTATCAGGCCCAGGCCGAGCTCTTGATTCGCATTGGCCGCGAAAACCTGTCCGTGGACCCGTCGGTTGTCGCGGGCCCCACCATGGGCGTGTCGCAGAACCGTGAAAACGAACTGAATTCCGAACTGAACATCCTGACCAGCCGGCTTCTTGCTGAACAGGTCGTGGACTCCGTGGGCGAGAAGACCCTGCTGGAAAAACCCCACGAGCCTACGGCGAAGGAGCAGGTGTTCCAGACCATGCAGAAGCTCAAGAGCCTCCCCATGGTGCTGCTGGCCGCGATCAATCCCTCGCCGCCGATCTCCGCCCGCGACTCGGCGGTAAACACCCTTCTGGGCGGCACGGCCGTCGAGTTGGAAAAGAAGACGAACATCATCAGCGTCAAATTTGACGCCAGGGACCCGGAAACCGCCCGTCAAACGCTGGAGAAGCTGGTGGCGGCCTATCTGGAACGCCACATCAAGGTGTATGCGTCGCAGGCATCACCGCAGTTCTTCGAAGATAATGCCAACAAGCTTCAGGAAGAGCTGAGCCGGCGCGAAAAACAGCGCGATGAATTCCGCGTCACCCACGGCATTTCGTCCATGGACAAGCAGAAAGAGGCGCTCCTGACGCAGTCCATCACGATGGACAGCGAGCGGGGCAACGCCGCGTCGGAGGCAAAGGCCTCGGAAGCGCGCGTGACCTCGCTGGAAAAAACACTGCGCGGCAAGTCGGCCACGCTCGTGACCAGTGAGACAAGCGGCATGGCCAACATGACTGCGGAAAAACTCAAAGCCAGTCTCACGGACATGAAGCTCAAAGAGACGGACATGTCGGCGCGCTATCCCGATTCATACCGGCCATTGACCGAACTGCGCGGCCAGATTAAACAGGCAGAGGCCATGCTCGCGAAAGAACGGGACTCCATGACCACGGTAACCACCGGGCTGGACCCCAATCACCAGTCGTTGCAGCTTCAGCTGGACACGGAGCGGGCCACGCTCGATTCGCACAAGGCGCGTGAGACCAGCATCACGGCCGAAATCAAGCGGGTGCAAACAAAGCTCGATGAGCTTACCGCCCAAGAGGCGGAAATGACCCGTCTCGACCGCGATGTGGAAGTGGCCAACCAGGAATACCGCGACTACCGCGAGGGCCTGCAGCGGGCGCGCATTTCGGCTGCCATGGACATGGACAAGGTGTCGAACGTGAGCGTGGTGCAGCCGGCAATGGTCTCGCCGGTTCCCGTGAAGCCGCAAAAGCTGCGCATCCTGGCGCTGGGCCTGTTCCTGGGCCTGTTCGGAGGCGTGTTCCTTGCCTTCGTGCGCGAATACATGGATGAAACGCTGCACAACAAGGAAGACGTGGAGGCAAAGCTCGGTGTGCCCGTGCTTGCGATAATCACCAACAAGGAATTCAAGAGCAGTTTCTAGCAGGTTTTATTTCCCCGGCCCCGAGGTCGGCAAGATAATAACCAAGGTCCCTGGAAAATAAATATGACAACCGACCAAGAAGATGATACGGTGACGGAAGACACGCCTCGGCAGGAGGAAGGCTCTCGGGCTCTTGTTCTGCGGGGTGAATTGTCCAGACTGCCCGAGCCGTTGCAGGACAAGATATTCGCGCTGCACCGCCGCATTGCGCTGCTGTTGGAGCGGCGTCAGGGCAGCGTGGTGCAGTTCGCCAGCGCGCAGCATGACCGCGAAGGGTCGAAGATCGTGCTGGAACTGGCCAAATTGACCGCCCAACGGCTGGACCGCAAGGTTTTGCTGTTTGCGATCGGCCCGGTGCCCTACGCCCTGCCCAACGGCGCGGGCCGTCCTTCCTCCGACGAAAGCTGGGAAAAGGCCGTCCGCGGCGGAATTATCATTGAGGAGCACATCCACGTCATCGAGGGCACCAGTCTTTCCTACTGCCAGATTGGGTCGTCCGCGGAGGCGTTGCCGGCCATACTCGACAACCCCCGGTTCGATGTCTTCGTGAACCTGCTGCGCAGCCGATTTGACATGGTGCTGGTGGACTGTCCTTCCATTGCCGACTCCAGTGTTGCAGCGCGCATCGCGAGCATCTCTGACGGTGTGGTTCTTATCGTCGATGCGGGGAAAACGCGCTGGCAGGTCATCAAGAACCAGATCCGCGAAATTCAGGCAAACCACGGCTCCGTTCTGGGTGTTGTGCTGAACAAACGAAAATTCTACATTCCTGAGTTCATTTACAAGCGTCTGTAACAAAGACTGTCATTCGGATAATGGTGCTTCAAATAGCCTCTGTACAGTGAGCGCTGTGCGAGGCCAGTGGTCACCCGGCGAATAACGCCATGGGGGCGCTGGACACGGTAACATTGTCGTTGGCGCGACGCTGGGGCGTACAGAGGAATTGTGTTGACTGAAACGCCGATGGGCGGGCCGAAAGGCCTTTCCGAAATGGCGGCAAGACCAGGGGGTGTATTATGCTGGATATTGCCGGGTATTTAAAGAGCCCCACATGTTGGGCAGTGTTTCTGGGCTGTTTCGCCGCGACCACTTTGCTGACACCGGTGGTCATCCGCTTGGCGCACCGGTTGGGCGGCATTGAGGACAGCGGCTACCGCAAGGTGCACAAATCACCCACGCCGCTTCTTGGCGGATTGGCCGTGTCGATCCCCTTCATTTTGGTGGCTTTGGCGTGCCTGTCCGAAAAGACCGGAATGTTTCGGGCGGTCGGTGGCCATGCTTGGGATTTTGCCGTGCTTGCGGTCGGCTGTGTTGGTATTACCGTGCTGGGGGTTGTCGATGACGTGCGCGGGATGCGTGCCCGCCACAAGCTGCTGGGACAGGTGCTTGCCGCAACCCTCGTGGCTTTCTCAGGGTACAGCATCAGGGCAATTAACATTCCTCTCGTCGGCGTGATCAGTCTTGAGAGCGTCATGGGATTGGGCACCCTGCTTACGATCCTTTGGATCGTGGGCATAACCAACGCGGTAAACCTTATCGACGGCATGGACGGCCTTGCGACGGGCGTGGCGCTGATAGCCACAGCATCGCTGGCGGTGCTGGCCGGTCTCAACGGCTCCTCTTTTGTCGTGCTGCTTTGCATTGCCCTGGGAGGCAGCCTGCTCGCCTTTCTCCGTTACAACTGGCACCCGGCGCGCATATTCCTCGGCGACACAGGCAGCATGTTTCTGGGTTTTGTGCTGGCCACCCTTTCACTCATGGGCTCCTACAAATCCCATGGTGCGGTGCTCATGCTGGCCGCCGTCATGGCGCTCGGCATCCCCATCTTTGAGACGCTTATCTCCATGGTCCGCCGCTATGCCGGCGGCTTCCCCATCTTTGCCAGCGATGCAAGGCACACGCACCACCGGCTGCTGCTCATGGGCATGTCACAGCGCCAGGCCGCCGCGGTCCTCTATGCCGCCGGACTGCTTTGCTTTGCGGCCGCCGTGCTGGAAGTCATGATGCCGAAAGACTTTCCCCAGTCCCTTATTCCGTCCGGGATCTTCGTGGTAACCCTTGCCAGCATCGCCGTCGTGGCCGGCTACACCAGGACCATTGCCATTAAGTTCCGCCACCGTCGGGAGACAATGCGGCATCTTGCCTTTGCGCGGTACGCCACTATGACCTTGGTGCCCGGCGCCTCTCACCAGACCGTTTCCCGGGTCATGGGCCTTATCTGCGAGGAGTTTGGGCTCAATTTCATCACCGTGGAATTTGAAGGGGGACTGGGCAGGATTGCCTCGGCTGATTTGCCGGACAACTTCCACATTATCGCCCATCCCCGCTCCCTTGAGCGCTTCTTCGTCAAAGCTTCCGATGGCAGCCGCGTCGAGGTGGTGTTTCAACAACACCACGAGGCAAGTTCTGTCGCGGCCCACACCGCATCGGCGTGCCTGGCCCAAATCTTCGAGGGAATCAGCACGGCATTATTGGAATTAGCCGTTCCAAGGGTGAAAGATGGGGACATGCTGCCCGGAGTTGTCGAAATGCCGAACGAGGCGGGGCGTTTCTCCGCACCATATCTTGGGGAAGACGTTGCCGAGGCGGATGCCGTGCCGGTCAATGGGATAAGTGAAGCCGTGTATCTGGGGGAAACGCGACCCTGAACGCCTCCCCGACTCAGGCCCACTCTGGGCGTTCCTGACCGTTCCATTTCCGGGGATTTACAGCCCGAGTGCACCGGCCACGGCGTCAAAGCTCGGAATGTCGTCGGTGCTCCGCGCAATGCAGGCACGCCGCAGCGCCTGGGTCACGATGTGAACGGCGGGGTTCTCAAGCATGTCGAGTTCGGCGAAGAGCGCCGACTTTTCCGGGTCCTTGAAGTCCGATTCCTGGAAAAGCAGGTTGCGCTGGATGTTGTACCGCTCCCACAGGTCCGGATAGGCCGCAAGGATGACCAGCGCCGCCAGGACAATCAGCGCGGAGAACTCGTCGAGCCGCTCGTTGTACTGCTGGACCCGCTGCGGGTGCTGGTAGTTGGGATGGCCCCCCTCCAGAACGAAGCGGCCAATCAAAAGCGGAACGCACATGCCGTCGTAGTCGATCAGCTTGACGGCGCCCTC
>CAIJOU010000899.1 GCA_903822375.1 Candidatus Hydrogenedentota bacterium | reverse complement strand
GCGCAACAAGGTGACCCAGATCCGCGAGAACGATGGTGCCATGTCCAAGTACAAGGACCTGGTAATGATGTCGTTCAAGGCGGACGGGGGAACCTTCCCGGTGCAGCCGGCCCTGGGCGGCCTGGGCATCAAGCCCGGCCTCAAGTACGCGTACTATGAGAAGACGCTGGACAAGCTGCCCGATTTCGCCACGCTGACGGCGGACAAGAAGGGTGTGGCGGAGCGCATCTCACTGGAACCGCTCGTGAACAGGGACGGCGGGGCCCTCCATTTTGAAGGCTTCGTGCATGCCCCGGCCGACGGTCTCTACTCCTTCGGCCTGCGCTCCAATGACGGCAGCAAGATGGTTCTGGACGGCAAACTGCTGATCGACAACGACGGGCTGCACAAGGCGGAGACGGCCACGCAGTTCATCGCGCTGCGCAAAGGCTGGCATACCGTCACGGTGGACTACTTCCAGGCAGGCGGCGACTTGGACCTTTCATTGTCGTGGTCGGGCCCGGGAATCAAGAACCAAATCGTGCCCGCAGAGGCGTTCGGTCACAAACAATGAGCCAAACGCCGTCGCATCCAGAGTAGAAGAGGCTTCCAGCCTCTTTCTGCAGGCGACCATCCGGCATCGGCAAGAACGCGGCAGGATGCCGCGTCTACGCGACTGAGGCGGCGTCTCCCAAGCTGAGCTTCACTTCCAGTACCGCACCGGTCTGGAGCACGGTGTCGGACTTGACGGTCAACGCGATGCGCCCGGCCGAAACTGTGTTGTCCGCCGGAAACGCCTTGCCGTCCAACGTGGCCTGCACCGCGCCAACAGATTTGCCCACCGGCAGCCCCAGGGAAAGTTCCTGCAGCCGCAATGAACCGCGCACAACTTTGAGCCGGTTGATCTGGCGGCCGTTCTCACGCTTCTGCTCGAACACGACCCAACCCTCGGCTGTGGTGAAGGCGGCGCGAAAATCATCGGCGTTAATCTTCGGGTCGAAACCGATACGACCTGCCGGGCCATCGTAGACAAATCCTGCCAGCGACAGATACACGCCCCAACTGGCCATGGCACGGGCATAGTGGTCGCCGCATTCCACCTCGTTGTAGGGATTGGCGAGACTGGGCTGATAGCGATCGTGCACGGCGCGGCAAATGACCATGGCCTCGTCGGTCATGCCCTCGGCGGCCATGTGCCCGGCCACCTGGTACTCGATGCCGGTCCACACCTCCTCGCGGTAGAGCACGCCCTCTTTCAGATGCTCGCTCTTGGGCCAGGTGCAGGTGAATAACCCGGCATGGCCGGGCGTGATAAACCAGCGCTGTGGAGGGAATTTTTCATTGAAGGGAGCGACATCGGGCGCCCAGCAGTAGCGCCAGACGGACCACAGTGCCTGCTTCACTTTTTCGGGATCATAGAGGTAGCCCAGGCCGAGTTGATGCGCCCAGCCCTGGCCGAACAACTGGTCGGCCAGGCAGCCCATGCCGTATTGGAACTTGGGATGCTCCTTGAGGTCCACGTCCTGTATGAAGTATTCGCCGTTCCATAGACGGGCTTCCGATGCCGCGCGCCCCTTCTCAAAGATGTCGCGCACCTTTTCGGCGAAGCGGGTATCCCCCACTTCCTTCGCCATTTCCTCGGCGGCGCGCAGCGCTGCAAGATAGAGGCTGCCGACGAAGGTGTTGGGACCGAAGAATGCGATGTCGTAGGTGTTGTGCTGGCTGTTCTCGATGAGCCCGTCGCCGTCTTCATCCTGTTTAATCGAGTATTCCAGCGCGTGCTTGATGCGGGGCCAGTTGCGCTGAAGGAATTCGGCGTCGGCCGACATGAGGTGCTCGCGGTAGGCCTTCAGAATGGTGCCGCACTGACCGTCGGCGGCATAGTTGCCGTCACTGCGGAAGCCGACCATTCCCGTCTCGGAGTCAAAGCCGCCGCCGTCGGCCTTGTCGCGGAAATCCTGCATCTCGCGAACGCGCCGCGTCAGGTCGGGGAACAGGCGCGCCTCCGCGTGGGAGTAGTTCCACACATGGGTGCAGGTGCCCTCGCAGCAGGTCACGCCCTCGTAGGCATAGAAGCGGCCGTTGGCCCACCACTGGCAGGTGCCTGTGGCCAGCGTGGACACGGTGGAGTGCAACCGGTCCAGCAGCCAGTAGGGCAGCGTCGAGTCGTAGAAGGTGTCACGCCACAGACGCGTTTCGGAGGCTAACCGCGCGTGGTTGTCGAACAGATGCTCCGCCACCGCCTGCGCATCAGCGAAGCGCGTGGCATAGTACTGGCCGTGTGCCTGGTTGGGGAAATGCCAGGTCAGCGCAAAGGCGAAGGTGGCCTTTTCGCCCGGCTTGAGCGGTACGGGTTTGGCGGCCAGCAACCCCGTGCGCTGTTCCCCGATTTCATACTCCTTGTCGGCCGCCACAGGCGCGCCGCCGGGAAGTCCGCCCGGATCGGCGGCGGCGGTCCACTCTTCCCCATGCTCCGCCTCGCCCATGAAGGCCAGGCACATCGTGCCGAAGTCCGGCACCCGGCTCAGCACGGTCGCCTCGCCGTCGTGCGGGCGGTCGGCAAACTCAATATGGTCCACGTTGATATGGCCCCAGCCTTCTGATGCGTCATCGACGATCTCGATGTGCGCCTGTTTCCCTTCGAGTTTCACCACGTTCCAGTGCTGCCAGTGCAGGTGTTCCTGGTTGGGACCGGTCGTCGTCCGTTCCACCTTGCCGTCCACGACCAGGTTGATGCAGGTCCGCTCCTTGTACCCACCGCCGCCAATGAGAAAGTTGATGAAACGCCGGTCAATGGTGAAGACGGGCGAAATGACTTTCCCTTTGGGTATGTCGCCGCCGTTGAAGCTGTTCACCAACCCCTCGCCGGTAAAGCCCTCCACCGGCTGTTGCCCCGGCAGCGTGCCATGCGCCGGTTTCTTGCCAAAGGCCTCGCCTTCAACCTTCCAGTCGCCGTAATCGTTGCCCTCGAAATCGGCAAAGAGAATTTTATCCCGGCCGCGGTCGCCCGTGTCGGCCGAT
>CAIJOU010000898.1 GCA_903822375.1 Candidatus Hydrogenedentota bacterium | reverse complement strand
CTGCACCACGACGATGCGCACGCCCGCTTCGATGATGCGCGCGAACTCGGCGGGTTCTATCTCGATGCGGCACAGGTCGCCGTGGTGCCGTGCGCGGTACTGGCGGAAGCCCATGGACCGCAGCACCTCTTCAGCCTGCTCGACACGGCCCATCTCCTCCGTGCTCAGCCGCGTGCCCTTGGGGAAGCGCGAGGACAGGCAGGCGAAAGAGGGCTTGTTCCACGTGGGCAGATGGCGCAAATGGCTCAGGGCGCGCACCTCCTCTCTGACCAGCCCGGCTTCGGCGAGCGGCATCACCGCGCCGCGCTCATGGGCGGCCCGCACGCCCACCCGTGTCGTGTCCTGCGCGTCGTCTGCCAGTTCTCCATGGGCCATGAACGCGATGCCGTGCTCCCCCGCGTAGCGCTGAATCGTTTCGAAGAGCTGGCCCTTGCAGTAATAGCAGCGCATGCCGTCGTTGCGCAGATAGGCTTCATTCTCGAACTCGGTGGTTTGCACCACCTCGATGTGCCAGCCGCGGTCACGGGCCAACCGCAGCGCCGCGCCCAGTTCGCCCCGGGGCAGGCTCGGCGAATCGGCGATGACCAGGTGCGCCGCGTCACCCAGCGTTTCCGCGGCCACATCCGCCAGATAGGTCGAGTCGACGCCGCCCGAATAGGCAATCACTATCGAGCCGTACCCGCGCAGGATTTCCTTCAGCGTCTCTTCCTTCTGCAACGTTTCGGGGGCTATCGCCATGGTGCATGGGTCCTTGTCAGCCTGTAGGACAGCCGCCCTCGGCTGTCGTTCCCATTTGCCTCCCCTTATCAAGGGAGGACTGGGGTTGGGTTTATCTCAAATGTTTAGGCGTTGACAGGCGGGGGCACCTGTCCTGCATCTATAAAAGTTTTCCGGCCATCAACTCGCCATCGATACCGTCCAGGACCACCCGGCACAGCCGGTTGGTCATATCTTGCGGTGAACGCACGGCCACTTCAAGGTAATTCCCCAAATGGCCGCGCCAGGTCATTCCAGTGCCGCCTTCAAACAGCACCTCCACGGTGCGCCCCAGGTGGCGTTCCTGAAAAGCGCGCAGTTTCGCCGCGCCCAGTTCGCGAAGGCGCTCACTGCGGATCGCGGCCGCGGCGGGGTCCGGCTTTTCCGGCAGGCGCGAGGCCGCGGCATTGCGCCGCTCCGAATACTTGAACACGTGGGTGAAACATACCGGGCTTTCGCGCAACAGCGCAAAACTGTCCTCGAAATCCGCGTCCGTCTCGCCGGGAAAGCCGGTGAGGATGTCCGCGCCGATACCGATGTCGGGCACCGTGTCCGCGGCGCGCCGGACCAGCGCGAGGTATTCGGCGCGGGTGTAGTTGCGGCGCATGGCCGCCAGAATGCGGTCGGACCCCGACTGCAGCGGGACATGCAGAAACGGAACAAGCCGGTGGTTCGGATCGGCCATCCGCTCCAGCATCCCGTCGGGGATGGTGGTCAGTTCGATCGAGGCCAGGCGCACCCGCGCCAACGCTTCGATGCGGTTCAGCGCGTCCACCACGTCAATCAGGTTTCTATCTTCAAAGGAGTAGTCGCCGACATTGATGCCCGAAAGCACAATCTCCTTCGCCCCCCGTCGCACGAGACACTGCGCCTCGGAAACAAGGTCGTCAAACTCGCGTGACCGCGAACGGCCGCGCGCGAAGGGAATGGCGCAAAAGCTGCACATGAAATCGCAGCCGTCCTGAATCTTGAGGTTCATGCGGCGTGTGACGGCCGGCGCTTCGGCCACCCACGGCACCGTGAAGGGTTCGCGGCCCGCCCGCGCGCGCAGCACGCGGGGACCGCGTACCGCAGGCGCTTGCCTCGCCGAAGCACTTGGGCGAAGGCAGGTCCCGCCTGCCGCGTCGGCGCGTTTCTCTTCCAGCGCGTCGAGATGGCGTGCGAGGTCCAGTTTGTCGCGGTTGCCCAGAACAAGGTCCACGCCGGGGATGCGCGCCACCGCCTCCGCGTCGGTTTCGGCGTAACAGCCGATAACGACCGTGCGCGCACCCGGATTGGCGCGGATGAACTGGCGGACCATCTGCCGTGATTTTGCGTCCGCCTCGCGCGTCACTGTGCAGGTGTGAATGATGCCCAGGTCGGCCGCCTCGCCCCACGGCGTGATCACATAGCCCGCCGCCGCGAGCTGGTCCGCGATCAGCCCGCTTTCCGCCTGGTTCAGGCGGCAGCCGAGAGTATGTATGGTGGCGCGTTTGGTGTGCATGTTATTGTCGCCCCCTCGCCCCGTCCTTGGCCCCTATTTTACCGCATTCTTGCCCGGACATTCCCGTTTTGCTGTCATCCTGAGCGTGGCGCGACGAAGTGAAGACTCTCCGCTCTTGTCTGTCTTGCCCGCCTTCCCAAGTCCTGTTTGGGAGCACACCTGTTCTTGTAGTTGTGCTTCTTCTCCAATTCTCTCACCTTACCCAACCCTCAGAAACTTTTCTGCCGCGATGAGGTATTACATAGCGCAGAGAAAGTGTGAACTCAAAATATGGGCGTGCGACAGGCCCTTTGGAACAAAAACCACAACAGATTGTGGTCTTGTCTTGAATTGAACCCACAAGTCCGGTACCATTAACCGGGATACGTTCCCCTAAACACCACCATGTCCAACCGATTACCATACAACTGGTTCCGGGACAGCGCCACGAGCGTGATGGCCCGGATGCTCGTCATTTCAGCCGTGCTTCATGCACTGCTGATTGTGGGCGTTATTGTCTGGTTCAGTCGGCACAAAGCACTGGAACCCAAACTAATCAATGTGTCGCTGGTGGCCGCACCCGGGCCGATGACGCCCATGCCCGGCACGGCCGGCGCGGCGCCGCCCCCTCCGCCGCCCCCGGAGCCCGGTCCCGAACCGGCCAAACCAGAACCGCCCAAACCCGAGCCCCCCAAGCCGGAACCCAAGCCGGAGCCGCCGAAGCCCGAACCGCCCAAGCCGGAGCCGAAGCCGGAGAAGCCCAAACCGGAACCAAAACCGGAAAAGCCGCCCAAGCCGAGCACCAAGGAAGAGGAAAAGCCCAAGAAACCCAAACCGGTGGACCTGAAGCCGGTCGCCGACCCCAAGGATGAAAAGCCCAAGAAGTCGGACTTGAAGCCGGTTGCTGATCCCAAAGACGAGCCCGTGCAGAAGACGCAGCCGCACGGAGGTAAACCCGTTCCAAAGAGCAAGAATTCATTGGTCGGAGCAGAGCCGACGGACAATATGATGCCGTCGGATGTGCCCATTTCCATGCAGGTGGGCGGCCAGAGCGGTCCGCCGACGGCGATGGGAAGCTGGCCGGGTCTGCTGCAGCGGCAGGTATACATGCAATGGATCGTGCCCAACGGCATTCCCATGAACGACGCGAATTACCTGCCGCAAATCACCGTGACCATCGGGCGGGACGGAAGAATTCTTCAGGGACCGACGGTGACCAAACCTTCACCGAGCGAGGCGCTGAACGAGTCCTGCGTGCAGGCGCTGGTCAACGCCACCATTCCGCCGTTCCCGGACAATTTTGAAGAGCCGAACATTACGCTGGTGGTGCAGTTTTCGCCGATGGGCCGCCAGTCCATGGGCGGCGGACCGCAGCCGTCCAACCCGGCCCCGTAAACGCACCGGCGGGTTATGGAAGTAGGATAATCGGTGGCCGTTCCCTCTCCCTCCGAACCGTGCGTGCGGTTACCCCGCACAGGACATTATGATCCGGTAAAAGGGAGGCCAGGAAGAAGGAACCTACCTATTTCTTGCCGCCCTTGCGGGGCTTGTTGGCCAGGTGCTTGAGGTGGTAGATGAGGTTTTGCGCCTCGCGGGGAGACAGGGCGTCGGGGTCGATCTTCTGGAGTTCAAGTTCCACGGCGGTGGGGCCGGTGTCGGCGGGCGGGCCAAAGAGCCACATCTGCTCGGGCAGTCCCGCCGGGGCGGGGTTGCCCGATTCGAGCGATTCCAGGATGGTGCGCGCGCGGCCGATGACCGACGGCGGCAACCCGGCCAACTGGGCGACGTGGATGCCGTAACTGTGGTCGGCCCCGCCGTCCACAATGCGGTAAAGAAACACCACACGTCCGCCGTATTCACGCACGGCCACGTTGACGTTCTTGGCGTGCTCGAGCTTGGTGCCCAACTCGGTCAGTTCGTGGTAGTGCGTGGCGAAGAGCGTGCGCGCGCGGGTCTGGTCGTGCAAATGCTCGGCCACGGACCACGCGATGCTGATGCCGTCGAAGGTGCTGGTGCCGCGGCCGATCTCGTCGAGCACGAGCAGGCTGCGCTCGGTGGCCGAGTTGAGGATGGCGGCGGTCTCGATCATTTCCACCATAAACGTGGACTCGCCGCGCACGAGGTTGTCCGACGCGCCGACGCGGGTGAAGATGCGGTCGACCACGCCGATGCGCGCCTCGGCGGCGGGCACGAAGGAGCCTATCTGGGCGAGCAGCGTGATCAGCGCGGCCTGCCGCAGGTAGGTGGATTTGCCGGCCATGTTGGGCCCGGTCACGATGAGCATGGATGCGGCGGCGGGGTCGAGCACGGTGTCGTTGGGCACGAACTCGCCCGTCTTCATCAGGTCCTCCACCACGGGATGGCGGCCGTCGCGGATGCGGATCTCGCCGAAGTCGCCCACCTCGGGCTTGCAGTAGTCCCGCGCGGTGGCCACCTCGGCCAGCGACAGCAGCGTGTCGAGCGCGGCCACGGCGTCGGCCGTCTGCTGGATGCGCCGCGCCTCGGCGGAGACGGCGTCGCGCAGGGCGCAGAACAACTCGTACTCCAGTGACTGCATGCGTTCCTGCGCCGTGAGCATCTCCTCCTCGCGCTCCTTGAGCGCCGGGGTGACGTAGCGCTCGGCATTGGCGAGGGTCTGCTTGCGCTGGTAGTCGGCCGGCACACTGTCGGCCTGGCCGCGGCTGATTTCGAGGTAGTAGCCAAACACGCGGTTGTAGCCGACCTTGAGTTTGGCGATGCCCGTGCGTGTGCGCTCGTCCTGCTGGAGTTGCGCAATCCAGTCCTTGCCGCCGCGCACGAGCCCGTGCAGCCGGTCCAAATCGGCGCTGTACCCGTCGCGGATAATGCCGCCCTCGTTGAGCGACAGCGGCGGCTCGTCGACCACGGCGGCCGCGATTTGGCCCGTGACGTCTTCGAGCGGATCAATTTCGCCGCAGAGCGCGGCGAGCATGTGTGATTCGGCCCCGGCCAGCAGCGATTGCAGCGCGGGCATGCGTTCCAGCGACCCGCCCAGCGCGCGCATGTCGCGCGCGTTGCCCGTGCGCGAGGTGATGCGGCCCGTTAGCCGCTCCAGGTCGGCGATGCCGCGCAGCGTGTCGCGCAGCGCCATGCGCAGGTCAACGCGGTCCACCAGTTCGGCGACGGCGTTCTGCCGGAGCCCGATTTCGGCGGCATCGACCAGCGGGTGCAGCAGCCAGTCGCGCATGCGGCGGCTGCCCATGCTGGTCAGCGTGCGGTCGATGACGGCCAATAGCGTGCCGCGCTTTGCGCCGGTGGCCGTGGCCACCAGTTCGAGGTTGCGCTGCGTGTTTCCGTCGAGCACCACGTAACCCGAGGGACTGTAGCGGCGGGGTAGGCGCAGCCGCGGCACGCCGTCGCGCTGCGTCTCGCGCACGTAGGACAGCAGCGCGCCCAGACAGCCCGTCGCGCCGGGGGCATCGTCGAGTCCCACGCCCTTGAGCGTGCCCAGGCCCCAGGTTGCCAGCACGAGGTCCTCGGCCAGTTCGGCGTCGAAGCGGTCCGCCGGCCGGGCCGTGAAGGTGATGCCGGGAAAGTTCCGTTTCATGCGCGCCAGGAACGCATCGTCGATTTCGTCTGAATAAAGAATCTCGACGGGCGCCATGCGGGTCAGTTCGTCAGCGAAGACCCGCTCCACGGCGGCATCAATCTGCGCGGCAATAACCTCACCCGTCGTCACGTCTACAAAAGCCAGCGCGCCGGCATCCCCTTCGGCGTTCACCGCGCCGAGATAGTTGTTGGCGCGCTCGTCGAGCAGGTCGGGTTCCATGACCGTGCCGGGCGTGATCGTGCGCACCACTTCCCGCTTCACGATGCCCTTGGCCAGCTTGGGGTCCTCCATCTGGTCGCAGATGGTGACCGTGCGTCCCGCCTTGATCACGCGGGCGATGTAACTGTCCACGGCGCGGAAGGGCACGCCGCACATGGGCACGCGCGCGTCCTTGTCGGCGCTGTCGCGCGAGGTGAGCGTCAGCCCGAGCAGTTCGGCGGCCTCCACGGCGTCCTCGAAGAACAGCTCGTAGAAGTCGCCCATGCGGAAGAAGAGCAGCGAGTCGCTGCACTCCGCCTTGGCGGCGATGTACTGCCGCACCATCGGTGTGATGTCCGACGGCCCGAGATCGCCCAGTTTTGCCCAGTTGCCTGCCATGGCCGCGTATTATACGCATCGCGGGCGGGTGCGGGGAAGGAAACTGCGCGGCAGACCGGGAACCGAGTTCAGCGGTCTCCGGCGCGCCTCTCCAGACGGCGAAGATATACCACGCCGATCAGAATGATCATGGCGGCCACCACGAGCAGAATAAAGCGGTAGGCGTTGGGAACGGCGTCCATGAGATAGGCGAACATGCCCATCACGGCGGAAAAGCAATAGAGCGCCAGCACGGCGTTGCGCTGTCCCAGTCCGAGCGCGAGCAGGCGGTGGTGCAGGTGGTCGCGGTCGGGCCGGAAGAAGCCGCCGCCGCGGGCGCGGCGCATGCGGCGCAGAAAGCTGAGCGCCGTGTCGGCCACGGGCACGGCGAGCGCGATCAT
The DNA here is from genome assembly GCA_903822375.1 of Candidatus Hydrogenedentota bacterium. Taxonomy (GTDB): domain Bacteria; phylum Hydrogenedentota; class Hydrogenedentia; order Hydrogenedentales; family CAITNO01; genus CAITNO01. The sequence continues at coordinate 2,878 of CAIJOU010000898.1, read as the reverse complement.
GGGTACGGTGAGGGCGATTACGGCCGCGCCCTTCTGTTGCGAGGCGAGTGTGCCCACGGCGAGGATAAACCCGAGGAACAGCGCGCCCGCGTCGCCCATGAAGATGGACGCGGGATGGAAATTGTAGCGCAGGAAACCCAGGGTCATCCCCATGAGACAGGCCATCATGGCGCAGCCCGCGGCGTGGTTGTTGCGCAGGCCGACGGCGAACAGCGACGCGGATATGGCAAAGACGAGTCCCGCGGCCAGTCCGTCGAGCCCGTCGGAAAAATTCACCGCATTCATAAGGCCCGAAACCCACAGCGCGGTCACGGCAACGCCAAGCCAGGGCCAGTGCGTGGCCGGGCCAATCATGCTGAAGGGGTCGGCGTTGCGCAGGCCCCAGAAATAGAACACGGTGCCAAGAATCAACTGGATGAGCAGCTTGAAGGTGCCCGGCAAACCGCGCGCATCGTCCCACAAGCCCATGAGCATCACCACGGTGCCCAACGCGGCTGCGGGAAACAGCGACGGCCCCGCAAGGTGCGGGGAGAACCACTCAATGCCCAGTGCGGCGGCGAGAAAGGCCGCGTAGAACGCCATGCCGCCGAGATAGGGCACGGGTGCATGGTGCACCTTGCGCGCCTCGCCGGGGTGATCAAGCACGCCAAGCCGCCAGGCGAGCGCGCGAAAGAGCGGTGTCGCAAAGAGGGCGATGACGAGCGAAGCCGCGGTTATCGCGGCATAGGCCGCGAGCAGACGGGTGCGGCCTGCCTGCGCCGGAATACCGCTTTGAAAGGCCTGCGCGGCGGCCCGACCTATTGCGTAAACGGCGAACAGAACCAGCGTGACGCCCCATAGCACCAGCGTGCGGCCCACGGAAACGGGGGCGGTCTTGCCATATTCGGTCGCTGCGGGATTCTGCGTTTTGCCGTTGTTTTTCATCTTGATGTTCGGTTGCCTTCTCTGCCAAGGCTATCCTAACGCAGCACGGCACCCCTGTCAACGCCGCCGGGGGACTGCCACCGATTTCAGACCAACGCCTGACTCCATTGGCCAGAACACAAACGTGAAATCGGTGGCTGTACCCGTGTCCGCGCGACAACGTACGCGCACTCGAATAGTCTGGACCCCGCCTTCGCGGGGGTGACGGAGAGGGCGGGTCGGATTTCACGGGCACTTTCCCGAAGCGCGTGACTGCTGAACGCAATGGGTCCTTGGCGGGAACACCATGCCAGTCCCTCAGCGGTTGCCGACGGCGTGCCTATGCGCAGCATCGCGTCCGTTTTTGCACTTGTCCATGTGGACGCGATATCCTACCGTCCGCTCGTTTGCAAGGTGCGGGCTGAAATCATCGTGAAACGCGCTTCCCGGACCGTCCTGATGCCGGATGCGCGTCGACAACCAAGAAGGATTTTGCATCATGGCCAAGCTTGCCATTCTGGGTGGGAAACCGCTCGCCGGAAAGACGAAGAAATGGGCGAAGTGGCCCATCAGCGAAGAGAGCGACGCGCAGCTCGTCGCGAAGATCACCCGGTCAAACCGGTGGTCTTTTGACGGACCGGTGGAATGGGAATTCGCCGAGAAGTTTACGGCCTACCAGGGTGCGAAGTTTGGCGCGTGCTGTGCGAACGGGACCGTCGGCATCCAGATGGCGCTTGAGGCGCTGGGCATCGGCGCCTATGACGAAGTCATCGTGCCGGGCATGACCTGGCAGGCCACTGCGGCCGCCTGCGTGGATGTGAACGCCATTCCCGTGCTGGTCGATGTCGAACCCGACACTTACAACCTTGACCTGGACAAGGTCGAGGCGGCCATCACGCCCAAGACCAAGGCGATCATCGTCGTGCACCTGTACGGCTGCGTGACCGACCTGGACCGCCTGCAGCGCATCTGCAAGAAGAACAACCTTTTCCTCGTTGAAGACTGCGCGCACCAGCACGGCACCTTCTGGAAGGGCAAGGGCGTCGGCTCCTTCGGCGACGTCAGTTCGTGGAGCTTCCAGGAGTCCAAGGTCCTCTCCTCGGGCGAGGGCGGATTCAACATGTGCAAGACCAAAGAGCTGTTCTACAAGCTGTACAGCCTGCGCAACTGCGGCCGGCCCTATGAGGCCCAGCCGCCCGTGTTCGGGCTGAAGAAGGCCGCGGCGATGGAGACCGCGCTTCAGTCCGGCAACTACCGCCTTACCGAATGGCAGGCCGCGCTGCTGCTTGGCGGGCTGGGCCGGCTCGACAAACAGGTGAAAGACCGCGACGCCAACGCCATCTACCTGAATTCGCTGCTGGCGCAGATTCCGGGCATCCAGGTGATGCGCCGCCGCCCGCAGGTCACGCAGCAGAGCTACTTCAATTTCACCTTCCGCATCGACGCCAAGGAACTCGGCGTGGGCTGCGAGCAGTTCTGCCATGCGCTGAACGCCGAGGCGGGCGTAGCTGAACTGTTCGAGCCGCCCTACGAGCCGCTCAACGGCTGCGGTCTTTACAAGCCGCTGACCAAGACGCGGCACAACCTCACCGCGGCCTACAAGAAGGCCATCAACCCGAAGCGTTTCAGCCTGCCCGTGTGCGAGGATGCGAACAAGAACACCGGCGTGTGCGCGCACCATCAGCTCCTGATGAACAGCAAGGCCGACATGGAAGTCTTTGCCGCCATGGTCAAGAAGATTGTCGACAACGTCGACGAACTGCGCGCGGTCAAGGCCGGCGCGCGGAAACAGTTCAAAGCCCTGCCCGTGTAAGCGGGCAAACGCACCGCATCAGGCACAACGGCCCGGCTTCCTCAAGAGGATGCCGGGCCGTTTCGTCATGCTTCCAGGCTGCACATCCAGCCGCCTTCCCAGTGTTAACCTCTTTGCAGAGGCTCAACGGAGGCTGTCGGCAGTTCCCGTCGTGCAAACAGG
>CAIJOU010000897.1 GCA_903822375.1 Candidatus Hydrogenedentota bacterium | reverse complement strand
GCGCTATCCGGAGAAGCGAGCTTTCGAGGGAGCTTAAAGAGTTGACGGAAAAGATAGACTCCTGCTACGCCCAGCTCGACGTGACTATGAAGACATACGATGCCGAGAAGGATGATGAACACGCCCAAGACAGGTTTACTGTTTTGAACCGGTCTGACTACCTCAGGCTTGGCGCGTATCGGCACGGGGTCGTTCACACTACCCTCCTTGTCTCGGTCGTTTGCCGGACAATGAATAGCCGGTGGACCTTCCGGTATTTCCGCGACAATCTTTCTCCCACATGCGGCACATTTACCAGCTTGTCCCATGAAAGAATCAGGGATATTCAACGCTTTTCCGCAGTGTGGACAACTCATGGCTATCATTGGCAAAACCCCCAGTATATGGCCCTGCAGTTCCGGCCACTCCTAGTACGTTACGCCAATGCTAAATGGCTGTCAAGTCGCCACGCCCGACGCGCTACAGTGCCCCCAGAGCGCCGAACAGCACCCGCGCCTTGGATGATACGCCTGAACCGTGAACAGCACCACGGGCATTGTGGCCCGCCATAAGGCTTCGTAGGATGCCCCACAAGCGCAGAACGGCAAGCGGGCCGAATGGTTACATGGCCGGAAATTAAAGCCCCGCCGGGCACGAGGCCAAGCGGGGCGATAACGGCGGGTTGCCTTACCCGATTTGCGCGGCGATGGCCACCGCTTTGGTTGCGTCCAGTTCTCCGTAAATCTTGGACGTTTCAACGTCCTTGTGCCCAAGCATCGCCGCCGTACCGTCGAGTCCCCCCACTTCCCGCGCCTTGGTTCCGGCAAGATGGCGAAGCTGGTATGCATGCCAATGGGGAATGCCGTGTCTCCGGCAGGTATCGGTGATTGTTCCCGCAAGATTCCATACTGAAATGGGCAGGCCCTCGCTGGTTGTGAACAGCAGGTCATCCGGGCCGCACAGCATGAGTCTCCGCAGGACGGACTGTGCCCGGCTTCCAAAATACAGGGTGCGCTCCTGCCCCCGGTGTGTGTTCTTGTGCCCTTCAAGGGTTGCCGTCCAAACCTTCTCGCCCGTGACAATGTCGCGTTTGCGGAGATTCAGCACTTCGCTTGGCCGCGCTCCGGTGTAGAGCAGGACCTGTACCGCATCCGCGAATCCCTTTCTGAGGTGCGGCAGGGTATCTTTGACCACGGACTCGGGCACCGCATGGACCCTGCGGGGTTCCCGTGCTGTCTCCCCGTACTTGAACCCTGAGACGGTTTGTGCGGCATGCCAGACGGAGGCGGGACACAGTTCCTCACTGACTGCCCATTTCAGGACACACCTCACCGCTCCCAGAATGCCATTCAGGGAAGCGCGACCAAACCGGGGTTTGCCGTTTCGGGCGTCCGCAGCCAACGCCGCCATTAACGCCTTGACCCGCTTGGGCGACAGTTCCAAGACCGGCAGGGTGCCATAGGTTTCTGTCATTGCGGCAAGCGCATACCGGACAAAGGTGCTCCGTTTGGAGTGCGCCGTCTTGAACCGCTGGCAGACTTCCGACACGGAGATACCTCGGTCCTGTTCCTTGGACTTGAGCGGCGGAGAACCCGTCAAGATGTAACCGGCGACCCATGCTCGGTACTTCTCTTGAATGTCCAGGGAGTCCGCCGCGCCCAAGTAGTGAAACTTGCCGTCAAGGCGGACATATCCAAGATTCTTGCCCTTGTGAACCTTGAGCGGGGGGAGTTGGAACGCTGCTTTCTTCATGGCCGTAACCTCCGATGTTGTGTACCTAGTACACAGGTTGGAGGTCATTTTCAGCGTATCGCGCCGACCGTGTTTCAATGCAAGTTGCTTTATTGCAGCGACTTACAAAAACGGACTGTTTCGCCGTGACAGGTCATATTAAGTTTTCTTAATCAAATTGGCGCTTGATTCGTCATGTTGGGCGGTTATGATTCGGGTGTATTCGGCAACAACACACCGGCAACGGTGACAAGGAGAAAGGTCATGGACACTACAAGGAGAAACTGGACGAAACCCGTTGTCATGATGGCCGCCGTGGCGATGCTCGCCGGGTTGCTGGTCATGGCAGGCGCCAACCGCGCTCTCGCGCAGGCGCCGGCACCCGGCGCCGACGGCCAGGGTGCTGCCCAGTCCGCGCCGCCGCCGCCGGACAAGGGACCCGCTCCGGAAGCCGGGACTCCTCCGCGGCCGGGCGATGACAGTATGCGGCAGGGGCCTCCCCCGCACCGCAATGACGGACCCGAGGGTCGGCCGGCCCCCCCGCGCGATGGCTGTGGCCCGCAGGATGACGGGCAGGGTCCGCCGCCCCGGTTCAAAGGACAGCGCGGTGAATGGGGTCCGCCCCAGGACGGTCAGGGACGCTGCGACCGCCAAGGTCCGCAGGGACGGCCTCATGGGCCCCGTCGCGGAGAGGCTTTCCAGGACGGTCCTGGGCGCATGGACGGCCCCGGACAACAGGGGGGACCGGGCATGCAGCCCCCGCCGCGTCCCAAGTTTGAGGACATCGACACCAACCATGACGGCATGATTTCCAAGGATGAGTTCGAGGCCTTCCGTCCGCCGCACCCGCCGATGGAGCATGGCGGCGACCTTCAAGGTCCGCCCCCCATGGACCGTGGCGGTTATCACCAGGGCCCGCCCCCCATGGACCGCGGTGGTGACCGCCAAGGCCCGCCGATGGGTCGTGGTGGTTATCGCGAGGGTCCGCCGCCGATGGGCCGCGGCTATCGTCAGGGCCCACCGCCAATGGACCGCGGCGGCTATCGCCAGGGTCCGCCTCCGATGGACGGTGGCGACCGTCAAGGCCCGCCGCCCCCTCCGGAAGACCGTCAAGGTCCGCCCCCCAATGATCGTCCTGCACCTCCCGAAGGCCGATAGAATCCCGTACCGGCCATAGGAGCACGGGGCGGTGGCTGACGCCATCGCCCCGTCACCACTTTGGCGAGGCAAAGAATTCAACGCATCGATAGTCGCCGCGCAAGAAGACCTCTTGCGCGTTTCTTTTTCACAGAGTAACCCTGTAAAACTACCGCGAGGCGGACGACGCGCAGGGCCGAGTTGTTTCGCCTGTGCGAATTTCCCTCAGAAATGATCGATCGGCCAGATGAACGGCTTGCGCTTGGGAAAGAGGGCCAGGGCGAACTTGTAGTCGTTCCCCCTCATACGGGGAGCCTTTCGGGCCAGTATGTCTTCGACGTGGCTGTATCCCACCAGCAACCGAAGGAATTCCTGCTCGCTAAGAACCAGGCGGTTCCGTCCCGGCCCCTTGTTGACGGACAAGCCGGAATCATCCAGAACGACGCGGAAGGATTCCTTGCCAACCACCAGCGTGCATTCCGCCTGGCAACTCTCCAGCCCGTTCTGTTCCAGCCGGTGACTCCATTCGGGCAGCATGGCCTTCAGGCACACACTCAGTTCTGTCAGCGCCACCATGCCTTCGCGGTTGCCGAAGTGGCGCGCCTCGTGAACAGAGTCCACTTCCTGCAGATACCATGCAAAAGGATGGTACGGCGGCACGTGAAAACGCACGCTGCCCAGGTCCGCATCACGCGCCATTGTCATGGCCGCGTGCAGCAGTGCTTCGCAGGAGAGCCGCCCGGTGACGCCCAGTTCCTTGATGTGCAGCTCGTCGGATGCTTTCTGCGGCATGAAGTAGGCCGCGAGGGCACCGGACGTGTCGAGTATCGCCTTCGCACTGTCCCAGTCGCACCAGTAAGGCGTCTTGGGCGCCGAACTGACGAACTGGCCCCGGTAGTGCGCCGCAGTGCGGACTATGGAGCAGGATGCCCGCGCCTCATGGGCGTTGTGTATCTGCATGAGTGCGGGAATGTCGTCCTTCGTGACGGGCCGAATGAGAAACCAGGCCGCGCTGTTCTTGGACACGGCCGATGATTTCACCACGACGCTGTACTCGGGAAGCATGGTGGTATAACCGTACCGGTGGTACAGGCCGGGCACCCCGTAGAGCAGGGAAAAGGGGCAGCGGTGCATTTCCGCGTAATCGAGCGCGTCGCACATAAGCGCGTTGCACACGCCCCGGTTCCGGTGGGTTGCCGCAGTGGAGACCCAGCCGACACCCACCGCGTTCAGCCGGGCACGGCCGATGCGCAGGAGCAGCGGAAGCAGGCGCAGCGCGCCGACCATCTTTCCGTCCATCAGCGCCACGCGCGTGTGCCTGCGATCCACACCCGCCCAGACCTTTCCGGCGCTTTCAAGCCAGCCCAGGCTGTCCCAGTAGTTGGGCAGTTGCGTCTTCGCCATCAGGTCGTTGGCGGCGCGCAGTTCGACGTCGGACTCCGCGCCCCGCACCTCGATTCCCGGCTTTGATTCTGGTCTTATCATGGGCGTTAGTCCAAGTCCACGGGTTGCTTTGTCCGGATTGATTCCTCGATGGCGCAGATCACCTTTGTGACCATAAGCCCGTCGTATCCGGAGATCATTGGTTTTTGACCCTCCCGCACGCGATCCACAAAGTGACGGATGCTGTCCGCGGCAAATCCACATTGGGCGCCGTAGATGGACGGCATGACAAACACGTCCGGGTAGCTGCCTGTTGTGCCGGTATATTTCTCCAGCGCGCGATTATGGCTTTGGTCAACGTAAAGCGCACCCTCGTCCCCCACGATCTCGCATTTCACGTCGACGATGTTGGGCATGCTGTTGGGCAGTATCCACGAGTTCTCGATGACCGCCGTCGCACCGGAGCGGAACTCCAGCATGGACTGGTAATAGTCGGGCGTGTCGATGCCCCGCCCCTGGAGCAACCCCCTGCGGGAGACGGCGTACACACGGGCCACCTCGTCGCCAATCAGCCAGCGCACCGTGTCGATTGCATGGCTGCCGACAAACCAAAGCACGGTCGTCCTGCCGGCCCAGGGCAGCATTTCGGTGGGCACGAAAATGCGGTCATTGAGGCGGTAATACACGTGGCGCGGCGCGCCGATCTCGCCCTCGCGAATTGCCTCCCAGGCCTTGTAGAGCGGCGGACTCCACCGTGCGTGGAAATCGACCATGAGCATGACGCCGGACTCCTCGGCCGCCGTCACAATGCGCTCGCAGGCCCCGACGGTCATCGCCAGCGGCTTCTCCGCGAGGATGTGCTTGCCCGCCCGCGCCGCCGCCAGCAGCACCTCGTCGTGCGCGAAGTCCGGCGTGACCACGGCCACCGCGTCGATATCCGGGTCCGTGAGCAGTGCATCGGTCGAGGCATAGGCGCGCGCGCCATGCTTGTCCGCCAGCGCCTTTGCGCGCGCCGGGTCCGCATCGGCTACGCCGTGCAGTTCGGCACCCGGCATGCCCGCGTAGGTTCGGGCGTGCATCGAGCCCCAGCCGCCCGCGCCAATCAATCCCATCCTGACCGTGTTCATCCCAGATCGTTCCTTTCCGCGTGGCCGCGACTTATTCTTTCACGAATTTTGCCGCATAGCCGCCGCCGGGGGCCAGTTTCAGCGTGAGCGCGTCCGTCGGTTTCACGGTCGCCGCGGAGCGGGCGTAGTCGATGCCTGCGCGGTCGGCGTTGGGGCCGTCGGCAAAGATGTCGGCCTTCCACTGCCCCTTGCCCAGGAAGGAGAGGGGTACGACGACCTCGCGGGCGTCCCAGTTGTTCATGGCGCCAATCCACCATGCCCCACCCTTCTGCCGCGCCACGACCACGTATTCGCCCACCTTTCCGTCAATGCCCTTGGTGTCATCCCAGGTGGTCGGGCAGCCGGCGATGAAGGAGGTACATTCGGGCTCGCGCTCATAGGCGCTGGGGCTGTCGCTCAGCATCTGGAGCGGACTTTCAAAGACCACGTACATGGCCAGTTGCTGGCAGCGCGTTCCCAGGCT
>CAIJOU010000896.1 GCA_903822375.1 Candidatus Hydrogenedentota bacterium | reverse complement strand
GCGCGTCCCGTTTTATTTGCGGACACGTCGGCAAAAATGGAAAATGGAGGCTGGCGACAAATTCGCCGGAAGGAGACTAGAAATGACCCGACGTGATCGCGTGATGCGCGCCCTTAATTTTGAAGCGCTGGACCGGCCGCCGCTGGACCTTGGGGCAATGCCGTCCACCTGCATCAGCTGTTTTGCCTATCCCGGCCTTATCCGCGCCCTGGGGCTCAAGCCGCGCAGGCCGCGCGTCTACGACCAGGGTCAGATGCTCGCACTGCCGGAAACGGACGTGCTGGACGCGCTGAACTGCGACGTGGTTACCGTCCAGATGAACCTGACCAACGCCTACGATCAGCCCGAAATCTGGCACCCCTACGCCTTCAACGGCCGGCTCGACGCGGAGGTACTCGACCCGTCGCAGTTCGTGACCGAGCCCGACGGCACCATCGTCCAGCCCCACAACGCCAGCAAGATGCCCCCCGGCGCGCATGTTTTCGAGACGGACCACGCGGGCCAGATGTTCTCGCTCACGGGCGACATTCCCAAGCCCGATCTGGACGAGTTTCGTGCCAGTCTCCAAAAGCGCGCCCTCACCCCGGAGAAGATCACCACGGCCGTGGCCATGCTCAAGCAGTCCCGCGACGCGACGGAGCGGGCCATCATGTTCTGGGGCATCGGCGCGGAGATAGGCATCGCCAACTTTGGCGGGCTCGCCATGTTTCCGATGCTGTGCATGACGGAACCCGAGTACGTCGCACAGCTTCACGAGATCGCCATCACCCACGCCATGGAACAGGTGGAGCGCCTGCTGCCGCTGGCCGCGGACTGTGTGGACGTGTTCATGGTGTGCCCGGACGACTGGGGCACGCAGAATGCGCCCATCGCGGCGCCGCAGGTCTACCGTGACCTGTTCATGCCCTACTACAAGCGTATTAACGGTCTCATTCACCAGATTGCACCGCAAACCAAGACTTTCTTCCACTCCTGCGGCGCAATTTACGACATGCTTGACGACATCGCCGAGAGCGGCTTTGACGTGCTCAATCCGGTGCAGTGGCCCGCAGGCGGCCATTCCTACCAGGAGTGGAAAGACCGGTCGCGCGGCAAACTGGCGCTGTGGGGTGGCGGGGTAAACGCCCAGGCCACGCTGCCGCTGGGCACCGTGGAGGATGTTGAGCGCGAGGTGCATGAAGTCGTGTCCTGTCTCGCCCAGGACAGCGGCTACGTGTTCTGCGCCATCCACAATATTCTTGCCGAAATAGCCCCCGAGAAGGTGGTGGCCATGTACCGCGCGGCGGGCGCCGTCAAGCTGTGAGTCCCGACGGCCTCAATCTCGCCTCGGCGCTGGCCACCGCGGAGACAGCCGCCGCGGCCGGCGCAGGCGTGCTGCGCGGACTGTGGCGCGGCACGCAGACCATGCTCGCCGAATCGGCCCACGACATCAAGCTTCAGGCGGACCGGGACGCCGAGGCGGCCATCCTTGCCGTGTTGGACGACACCCCCTGGCCGAGACTGGCCGAGGAGAGCGGCGAACAGGGTGCCGTGGCGCAGGACGACACGCCCTACTGGGTGGTGGACCCGCTCGACGGGACCGTGAATTTCAATCGCGGCATTCCTTTCTGCTCCGTCAGTGTTGCGCTCTGCATGGGTGACCGGCCGCTGCTCGGCGTGGTGAATGATTTCGTGCATGACGAAGTGTTTGCCGGTGCGGCGGGACATGGCGCGTGGCAAAACGGCCAGCCCATGCACGTGTCGAACCTGCGCGATACGGCAAAGGCCATGCTCGGCTTTGGCATGCCGCTCAACCGCAGCTATGACCATGCCGAACTGCTTGAATTCCACGCGACGCTGGGCCGCTTCCGCCGCGGCAGGCAATTGGGGTCCGCGGCGCTGTTGCTGGCGTGGGTGGCCTGCGGCCGCATGGACGCCTACCTTGAAGACGACATTATGTTCTGGGACATCGCTGCAGGCTTGGCGCTCGTCGAGGCCGCCGACGGCTGGGTGGATGTCCAGCCCACGGACACACTGCCTTGGGCGCGCAAAATACGCGCGGCGAGTCACAAGGATATTTGGATTTCGTAGGGTATGCGCAGTCCGCCGCGGCGGACAGAGCGCACCGCTCTCTTATGCTTGATGTGGCCAAGGCGGTGGGTTGCGTTTTGCTTCGCAAAACTCCATCAACCCTGCTTCCCGCCCTGCTCCGCGTCTTCCGCGGCGTGGTCGCGTTTGTCCTGGCGCAGCTGCAAATCGCGCACCCGCCAGCGCACCTCCTCCAGCAGTGTCCGGTTCACGCCGATCAGGTCGGCGATAAGCCCGACCACCACCAGGGACGCTCCGGCACCCAGGAATAGCACGCTAAAAAGCAGCGACTGAATGTGGCCGGTGCCGTTCCCCTCAAGGTAGTAGTACAGGAACCGCAGCGCAGGCACCGCGCCCAGCAGAAAGATGAAGACGCCGGGAATGGCGAAGAAACGGAAGGGCCGGTAGGTCATGAAAATCCGGACGATGGTGAACAGCGACCGCTGAATGTAACGGGGGATGCTGTGGATCAAGCGCGACGGGCGCAGGTCAGGATTTGTCCGCACCGGCACCGACGTGATGGCCATGTTCTTGCGGCCGGCCTGGATGATCGTTTCCAGCGTGTAGGTGTAATCATTAAAGACATTCAGCCGCAACGCCGCTTCGCGCGTCATCGCGCGGAAACCGCTCGGTGCATCCGGGATGGATGTCTTGCTGGCCACCCGCACCACCCAGGAGCCGGCCCGCTGCAGTAGCTTCTTCGCAAGGGACCAGTGCGCTATGTCCGCGATGGGCCGTGCGCCGACCACGATTTCCGCCTCACCCCGCAGGATCGGCGCCACCAGCGCCGGGATGTCGTCCGCGTTGTACTGGTTGTCTGCGTCCGTGTTGACGATGATGTCCGCGCCCCGGCGGATGCTCGCATCCAACCCCGCCATGAACGCCCAGGCAAGCCCCCGGTTTGTACGCACCCGCACCACATGGTCCACCCCGTTTGCCCGCGCCACATCCACCGTGCCGTCCGTGGACCCGTCGTCCACGATCAGCCACTCCACCACGTCCACCCCCGGCACCTGCCGCGGCAGTGCCGCCAGCGTGACGGCGAGTGTTTTCTCCTCGTTGTAGCATGGAATCTGGATGATAAGCTTTGTCATGGCGCGGCCATTATAGCAGAGGGGACCATGCATGAATTACCCTGTGCCCCGGACTCGAAACCGCATATACTTTAGCGGACTGGCGCACGGGGTCTTCTTGCTCTTGCTCTTAATCTTGCTCTTGCTCCGCTTCGTGAATAATGGGGGATTCCCCAATAACTCGAACAAGATTAAGAGCAGGAGCAGGAGCAGAGAAAGAACAAAGCAGTCCTTTACGAAACCGCGATGCTACCCTCCGCTGCTATCCCGAACAGGCCGCCAGGGCTTGCGTCACTTCTGTTTGAAGCATTTCCGAGTTTCCGCACGAAGCGCTTTCAAGGGCCGCGCGGGCGTCCGCGCCGCCAATACGACCCAATGCCCAGGCGGCCATGGCGCGCACCCGTTCGTCCTCCGCTTCGCGCAGCGCCCGGGTCAGGTCCGGAACGTAGCGCCGGTCCCGGGTGTTGCCCATGGCCCGGGCGGCGTTCATTTGCCAGCGCCACCGGTCCGTCGGGGGCGTGTAGAACATGTGGGGCCAAATGCGCGTTGCGAAATAGTCGGCATCCATTTGTAACAATTGCGCCAGGTCAAAGTCCGCCGCCATCGCGGAAACCCGCTCGCTTACGGGAAGTTCCTGGGCCATCCACGCGTGATTTCGCGGACACACGTCCTGGCAACGGTCACACCCGTAGAGCCATGTGCCCATCGGCTCGCGAAACTCGACGGGGGTCAGTCCCTCTCCGTGGTAAGTGAGAAAAGAAATGCACTTGCGTGGGTCAATCTTGCGCGGTCCCTCCAGCGCGCCTGTCGGACAGGCGGCGATGCAGGCGTTGCGGCACCATTCCGGACAGCCGATGCCGAGCGTGGGCTCATCGGGTGCAAATTCATAATCGACCACGACAGCCAGCGGAAGCACCCAGGAACTGTGCCGGGCCACCCTGTTCGAGTAGAAGAGGCAATTCTTGCCAAAATCGCCAAGTCCCGCCCTGGCCGCGGCAAGCCGGTGCGGCAGGTGGAAAGGCAGCTTGGACGCGACACCGTGTTCGCGCAGGAACGCCCGGAAGGCTTTAAGGCGCTGCGTCAATCCGTCCTGCGTGATCCGGTCGTCGTCGAGATAGCATCGGCCGAATTTGCCTACCATGGATGCCGGAAACGCCTCGCGGCAGTAGTTCTCGATGAGGACAATGATCGAACGGGCGCCGGGCAGTATCGTTTTGGGGTCAGTTCCTTCAAACAAATCGACACCCACATTCTGCAGCCAGGTGTACCCTTCCCGGCGTGATTGCAGCACCTCATCCTGGGCCTCGAAGCGTTCCGCGCCGGTAAACCCTATATCGTCGAAGCCCAGTTCGCGAGCCCGTTCAATGACCATTTCCTTGGACAACATATCTGTTCGGACTCCTTGTATGCGCTGTGGCTCAACTCATCAACATGCCCCATCACGGACAATCGGGTCGCCGAGATGGTTTCAACCGATTTCGGACCTGCCATGCATGCCGCCAGAAAATGCAACATTACCATTATACAAATCATACCCGATGACACTTCGCTGGACCGGTGCGGGCACTCTCTTTTCTCATAGAGTCAGAATAACCCCGTCTTGGGCAGATGTTTCTACCAATGGTCGATGTTGTGATGACTGTGTCAGCAGGCATGGACCAAGGCAAGACAGTTTGCAGATAAGCGCGTTCGCGCGCGGGAAGGCAAGCCATGAGTACAAGAATAATATGCTCGGGCAGGGCCTCGACCGAAGACGGCCCCGTGCGTTTGGTTGCGCGGTGTCTATTACTCGCGGTTGCGGAGCTTGTCCTGAGCCTCTTGATAGTCGGAGGGTCCTCCGCGTTTGCCGAGGAGGCAACTGTGGCACCGCCTGTTTCAGCCGGCCAACCGGTCCCTCCGGATACACAAGCGGCGGCGGACGCCTTGCCGGTGCACAACGTGCCGGTGGACCCAAACATTATCCAGGCCCGCATCAGCTTTCAGGGTGGTGCGGGAATGATTAAGGGCAAGGCGGATTCGGACTGGAGTTTCGCCACGGTGAATGCCGTGGTCGCTCCGGGAGACTCCCTGTGGGTCGATAGCCAAGGCACAATGGAAGTGGAGACGGCCCCGGGGGCCTACCTCCGCATGGCTGACGGCAGCAAGGCTGAGGTGGTCTCGCTGCAGCCCTTAGTCGACATTCGCGGCACGGTGGGTTCCTTCTTTGTCCAGCGCATGCAATACAGCGCCGGCGACCTCGTGTTCGAAACACCCGCGGGGCGGGTCCAAGTCTGGCCGGACAGTGATGTCCGGGTGGACGTTTTGGGCAACGGCAGCACGACGGTTTCGGTGCGGTGGGGCCAGGCGGTTGTAAAGACGCCCGGCGGCAGCGACGTCACCGTGACCCAGGGGCTCCGTACCTACGTGGACCCGGGCTATCTCCCGTCCCTTCCCGTGGCGTTCGAGCGGAGCGAAGAGGATTCCTTTGACGCGTGGAACCATGCACGGGCGCGCCAGGAGGCCGCGGGGCATGACAAACTTCCCAGTGCCGCCGGCGTTCCCGCCAATACCGTGGGTGCGGCCGACCTGGCCGCCTATGGCGACTGGGTCGATTACAACGGCCAGCAGTATTGGCATCCAACAGTTGAAGGATACGTGCCCTACCGCGACGGCTATTGGGACTATGTGCCCGACAACGGCTACTGCTGGGTGGACGATTATCCTTTCGGGTACACCACCTGCCACTACGGCCGCTGGCTGTATGACCCCTATCAGTATGGATGGCTATGGGATTGGCAACCGGGTTGGGGCTTGGGCTGGTGTGCCACGTTGTCCTGCGGCTCCGACTTCGTCTGGTGCCCGCTGGACCCGTGGAACCGGCCGTGCTGGGGCTTGGGCAGTTCCGCGTTCCTGTTTGGCGGCCACCGCTTTGGGTTCGGCGCGTGCTCATATTGCGATGTGGATGACCTGCGCTTCGGGCGCTGCTCCGTGCGTCCCTTTGACCGCGGTGTGTTCGATCGCAACAGAAACGACTTTGGCCTGTTCAGCCTGAACGGCCATGGCCGCCAGCTGCTGAACTTCAGCGACAGGTCTCAGCGCGTTCTCGATGTGCGGCCCGACAGCCTGCTCCGGGGCCGCGAGAGTCTGGCCGGCTTTAGCGGTACGGCCGTGGATCATGTGGCGAGGCTCGAAGCGGTGACCCGCATGCCCAGCGCCGGAAACGCTGTGAGCTATGCGGGCGTGCGGACACCCACAACGGCCCATGCCCGGACTGCATCGGTGCGGAACACGCAGATCAGCCCGATCTTCCTGTCCAATGCGGGACAAATCGGCCGGCCGCCCGCGCCGCGCCAGTCCGCGATACGCGCAGGACTGGGCGGAAACGCGTTCATCACGCCCCCAGGCGCGGCAAGCTTCCATGCTGCCGGTGCTCCGACATCCCCCCGGACCATAACCAATGTGCCCGCTATCGGGAGCCATTCAATTCAGTCCCAGGCGCAGTGGCAGCACACTCCGGCGTCAAGCACGATTGCCAGACCGCCGGCCATGACCGCTCCGTCCGGCAGAACCCAGTCGGTTCCGCAGTGGGTTCCCCCCAGTCCGTACAATGTCGCGCCATCGCCGCCTTCCGCCTACTACGCAGCGCCGTCCAGCCCGCGCATGTCGATGCCAAGAGCCGCCCCGTCCTTGTCGGCACCAACGTATCGCAGCGCACCCTCACCGTCCTTCTCGGCGCCGACCTATCGCAGCACACCCTCACCGTCCTTCTCGGCACCCACCTATCACAGCGCGCCCGCCCCGTCCTTCTCCGCCCCGACATTTCACAGCGCACCCTCTGGTTTCAGCAGTGGCGGCGGGTTTAATGCCGGCGGCAGTTTTCACAGTGGCGGCGGTGGGGGAGGATTTCACAGCAACAGCGTTGGCGGCGGAATCCACGGTGGCAATTCCGGTGGCTTTGGAGGCCGCAGGTAGAACCTCCCCGATGTTCCGGCGCGTGAGACTCAGATGCGGATGAAGATCTTCTTGCGGTAAAGAGTTCCCGCGAGAAGGAGCAGTCCGCCGATATTGACGACGGTCCGGGCCAGAGCGCCCGGACCGTTTGGTATGTCAAAGATGGCCCCGCCAATCAACAACCGGGCAAGGTCGGAGAATCTTATCTCGTTGCACACAATGTAAATGACCAGCGCGTTGCTTCCAATCCATAGGAACGGCGCCGTCCAAGCCCGAATCTTCCAAACGTCGATCACTTGATAAAAGAGGCCGAGCGCGAGGCAACTGTAACCGCCCGCAAGAATCACATACGATGAGGTCCAGATCTTCTTGACGATCGGGAATTGAACGCCCCAAAGATATCCCGCGCAAATCCCCAAAATGCCGACGCCTATCAGGCAGAGTCCTTTCCTGCGGGCCGGCACGCTGACACTTTTCAAGAACAATCCGGCGAAAGACCCAAGCAGGCAGGTCGCGATGGCCGGCAGGGTGCTCAGCAGCCCTTCCGGGTCCCAGGTGCCGTCGTATTTGTGCAGGGGCAGGCACAGGCTGTCTATGTAGTTGGGCCAATTG
>CAIJOU010000895.1 GCA_903822375.1 Candidatus Hydrogenedentota bacterium | reverse complement strand
GGCGCTGGCGCTGCTGGAACAACATCATTTCGACGTGATCATCACGGATTATTCCGTGTGGGGGATGAACGGGGATCAGCTTACCGCTCACATCAAACAATTCCGACCCGCGCAACCGATTATCATGGCGACCGCGGATGCGGATGACTTTAATGTTGGGGGCAAATCTACCGGCGGTGCGGACTGGGTCATCAAAAAGCCATTTTCGAGGAAGGATCTGCGTGACGCCTTGAGCCGGGTCATGCGATAGACCCCTGCGGTGAAGAGTCCCCTCACCGGCGGGAAGTTCCGGGATTGGACTCCAGCCTAGGAAGAGGGTGCGGCGGCGGCATCGCCTTGTGCTGCGGCCGGCGATTGGCCGCCAAATTGGAAAGTGTGGAAAATGCCGCGACGTCCGGGCCGGTTTGAATTGACATCCCGAACATTATTAGAAACGATTACGACCGTGTCAGACTTGATTTGGTTCGTAGCCCATACCAGACCGCGTCGGGAGAAGAAACTCGTGGAACACTGTCAGCGAGGCGGTATCGCGGCGACGCTCCCGTGTTACAACTCCACCCATAAATATCGTGGCAAGACGGTCGTGTTTCGTAAGCCCATCTTCCCCGGTTACGTCTTTCTTCAACTTGAGGCGGGACAAAAGGAAGCGCTCCGACAAAGCGACCACGTCGCCAATTTGCTCGATGTCTTCGATCAGGAAACACTCCGCCGACAGTTGGAAGATATTCTCCTCGCCTTGGAAACGGATTTGGAGGTGCGTCTGGCCCCGACCATCGGCGAAGGGATGCGGGTGCGCATCAAAGCCGGACCGCTGCGCGGCATCGAGGGTTGGGTCGAATCGCGTTACGGCCTGACCACCGTCCTTCTCCGCCTCGACTTTATCAGTCAGGCCGCAGCCGTCAAACTGGATGCCGACCTGCTCGAGTTGACCTGATTCCGAGTGGTGCCGCGTCAGCTTGACACCATTGCCTGCTCCTGGGAACGCAGATTATGTTTTGCCCGGAAATGGAAGCGTTCCAGAGGTTCCCACCGCTGACAATGTCCAGCCGCCCATCACTGCTCGGTCCGGGTCTGGCTGAAGAGTCCTCCGGTTACGAGTAGAAATCCCACCAGCAGCCCGAGCGCCATGATCCCGGCCGGGACGATCCCAAGCCAATGCTGTTCACCACGGCTGGCGAGCGAGAGTTTGAGGATTGCAGCCGCCAGTAAAATGGAACTGCCCCACCGCCATCCGCGCGCCGTGAACCGGGACGGACCGGCAGCCTCCTCCCACCAGTGCAGAAAACCAACGGCCAACCAAAGCACGCCCGCAAACGTGCAACCGGCGTAGCAAACATCACATACCAGAACTCGGGGTTGCCCCATCGGCAGAATGGGCGTTAACAAGGCCGGGAAGTATTGCACCAGCCAGAATTCCGGATGTGTGAGGCCATCCAGCAGCAAGTGCGTCCATGACCCGAGGAGCAACGAGAGGACGATTGCCAATGGCGCGCCGACTGGCCGTTGGCAAAGCGGCAGGCACGCACGCCGGTAGCGGCCAGGCAATAAGCGCGCCAAGGGCCGCCGGGTAATATAAAATAGCAGCACGAGTTG
>CAIJOU010000894.1 GCA_903822375.1 Candidatus Hydrogenedentota bacterium | reverse complement strand
CCATGACAGCGACCATTGCAAGCAGGCTGGCCATGCCCACAAACATTAATATGCGACACATAAACATCTCCCAGCCTGTCGCGCCGCTTTAATCGTGTGCAGTTATACGCAACAACGCTGTCTGCCGCATGTTGCTTTTATGCGGCGTTTGGCAAGTTGATATCCCCTATGATATCCAGTACCATTGAATTGTTGCGACGAACCACGCGCGCGACCCAAATGTATGTTTTCAGGCAACAACCAGGGATAAGCATGCGCGTGCCATTTAACAACCTCAAGCGGCAGTACTTGGCCATGGCCGATGCAATTCAAGAGGCGTTGCAACGTGTCGCTGCGTCGGGTTGGTACATCATGGGGCCGGAACATGATGCGTTCGAACGCGAATTCGCGGCCTACTGCGGCTGTCCCCATGCAATCGCCGTTGGCAACGGAACCGACGCGCTTGAATTGGCGCTCCGCTGTGCCGGTTGCGGTGCGGGCGACGAAATCGTGACGGCCTCCAATGCAGGCGGCTATACAACCACGGCTGTCGTCCTGGTCGGCGCAACACCCGTGTACGCCGATGTCGACCCCGCCACGTTGACGCTGTCACCCGAGTCGGTCGCCGCCGCGCTGAGCAACAACACGAAAGCCGTTGTGATTACTCATCTCTTCGGCCAGTTGGGCGACGTCGCAGGTATACGCAATGCAATAGGATCAAAAGCCATATTTCTGATCGAAGACTGTGCACAAGCACACGGCGCAATGGCCGGGGGTATTCGCGCGGGCGCGCTTGGGGATCTCGGCACCTTCAGTTTCTATCCCACCAAGAATCTTGGAGCATTGGGCGACGGCGGCGCGGTAGTGTGCGGGCGCGACGACTTGGCCGGGAAGCTGCGGGCCTTGCGGCAATACGGATGGCAGGGCCGGTACAAGGCCGTCACGCCGTACGGCCGGAACAGCCGCATGGACGAGATGCAGGCGGCCGTGCTGCGCGCGAAACTGCCCCATCTGGATGAAGGCAATGAGACGCGGCGCGGCATCGTGGCCCGATATCGGGCGGCAGCCAAGAACACGCGCCTGCATATTGTGCATGCACCCTCTCCGTCGTATGTCGGCCATCTTTGCGTGGCCCTGCACGAGGACCGGGATGCGCTTCGCGAACGGCTCGCAGGTCTCGGCGTGGACACCGCCATTCATTACCCGTATCTCGATTTGTGCCAGCCCGCCATGGCTGATGCGGTATGGCGCGCGGTGAGTCTGCCGGTCTCCGAGGATGCCGTGGCGCATATTTTGTCATTGCCGTGTTTCCCGGAACTGACCGGCGCGGAAGTGGAGCAGGTGTGCGATGCGATTGCCGCCTGCGCATAAGAGGATAACAGGTAACGCCTGAGAGGTGTCATGTTTTCACTGGTCATTCCCGTGTACAAGAACGAGCCTACATTGCGCCCGCTGATGGAACAGCTGACTGCGATGAACACGGCCTTGGGTGGACAACTTGAGGTCGTATTCGTGATCGACGGCAGCCCGGACAACTCTTACACCCTGCTTCATGACGAGCTCCCCGGGCGCGTTTTCAACTCGCAGTTGATTGTCCTGGCCAGGAACTTTGGTTCATTCGCGGCCATTCGCATGGGCTTGTCGGCCGCCCAAGGCCCCTATTACGCCGTCATGGCCGCCGATCTGCAGGAACCGATCGAGCTCGTGACACAATTCTTTACCATGATGAACACGGAACCTGTGGATATCGTTATGGGCGTTCGCACGGCGCGTGGGGACCCGTGGTTGACAAGAACGTTATCCTCCATCTTCTGGGCCGCCTATCGATTGTTGGTTCAGCCAGGCATGCCCCGTGGCGGCATGGACGTGTTTGGCTGCACCCGAAAAGTCTGCGAGCTGATCGTGAAGATGGACGAGGCCAACAGCACACTGGTCGGCCTGCTCGTCTGGATGGGCTTTCGCCGCAAACTGGTGGAGTATCGTCGCCAGCCCCGGTCTTCGGGAAAAAGCGCGTGGACTCTTCGCCGAAAACTAAGGTACATGTCTGACAGCATTTACGCCTTCACCGACTTGCCCATCCTTCTTCTTCAAGTTACCGGGCTCGCGGGCATATTGCTTTGCGGATGTGCATCTTTCATCACTGCGGCGGCATGGATTTCCGGCGCGGTTCCCGTAAAGGGATATACTCCCCTGATCTTGTCCATTCTGTTTTCCGCGAGCCTAATCCTTTTCGGACTGGGCGTGGTCGGCGGGTATGTGTGGCGCGCTTTTGAGAACACAAAACAGCGGCCTCTCTTCATTCCAATGACCCACGAACGATATACGAAAGAGGGAACGGAATGAGTTTCCACGTTCATCCACAAGGCATTTGCGAATCTGGTGCCATCGGCGACGGGACGCGCATATGGGCGTTTGCGCACGTCTTGCCGGGGGCCAGAATCGGCAGCGACTGCAACATCTGTGACGGCGTGTTCATCGAAAATGATGTGGTTCTGGGTGACCGGGTTACGGTCAAGTGCGGGGTGCAATTGT
>CAIJOU010000893.1 GCA_903822375.1 Candidatus Hydrogenedentota bacterium | reverse complement strand
TGGTCGGCGTGGTCATGCCGCAGCACGGCAAGCCCAGCATTACCCATTACCAAGACGCTTTCCGGATGGACGAATAGTCCGCCGGGGGACTGCCACCGATTTCAGCCAATCTTCTGAAGTCGGCGTCACAACGCAACCCTGAAACCGGTGGCTGTACCCGTGCCCGCCGATGCCCGGGGTGCCCGGCTACAGGCACCTGCTTCCGGGTTGCGCGGGTGTTGCAGAATCCGTCCGTGTACGGAAACAGGAGGCCAGTCCCTCCGCAATGCGTCACCCCCGTCGGTTGGGCTATAATCGCGGCGATTTCCAAGGAGTGTCCGTCCCGTGAAGCTGATTTCCCGATACACCCTGCGCCAGATTGGCGTGCCCGCCCTGCTTGCCGCGGGGGTGATCGGTTTTTTCATTGTCGGCGGCACGGTGCGCAACCAGATGAGCGAACTGATCAAGCTCATCCCGGCCGACCAGGTGCGGGTGTTCGACGTGTCGCGCATTTCCTTCTACGCGCTGCCCACGCTGGCGGGGTACATCATTCCCATCACCTTTCTGATGGGCATCATGTTTGCCTTTTCGCGCATGGCCCAGAACAGTGAGATTACCGCCATGAAGGCGGCGGGCATTCCGCTCAAACGGATCGTGCTGCCGGTGATTGCCGCGGGCGCGCTGCTGAGCGGCGTGGTCTATATGGCGCAGGACACGGGCCGGCCGTGGGCGTACCGCCGCATGATGGGCCTGATGATGGTCGAACTTCCGCTGCGCCTGTCGATCGACATGCTTCCGACCGGCTCGATTCAGGAATACGGCGGCTGGCGGGTCTATATCGGCAAGCGCGACGCGGACGGCACGCTGCGCAACCTGACGGTGCTCCAGCCCGCGGAGGAGGGCGGCGCAAACGCCTTTTACGCGGATTCGGCCCGGCTCATTCGCGAGAATGACCGGCCCGTTCTCGAAATGCGCAAGGGTTATCTCGTGCCGGCCGACCCGTCGCGGCACATCACCTTTGAAACGCTGAAGCAGTCGGTGCCCACACCGGAAACGCACAAGGTCCCCAACACCAACGACGGGATGACCATGACCCAGCTGTTTTCCGACGAGCGGCGTCTGGGCGCCATTTACACCGAAACCGGCTCGCTGCCCGTGGCGGCCGAACTGCGCGGCATTCGGCTTGAGGTCAAGAACCGGCTTTCTTTCCCGCTCATGTGCCTGGCGGTCAGCCTTGTGGGCGCGCCGGTCGGCGCGCGCACCCCG
This sequence comes from Candidatus Hydrogenedentota bacterium, assembly GCA_903822375.1. Taxonomy (GTDB): domain Bacteria; phylum Hydrogenedentota; class Hydrogenedentia; order Hydrogenedentales; family CAITNO01; genus CAITNO01. Next base: position 4,012 of record CAIJOU010000893.1, on the reverse strand, counting down.
CGCTCCGGACGCTCCTATGCCTTTGCTGTCGGGCTGTCAATGATCTGCCTCTATTTTGTGCTGCGCAAGCTGGTGGAACCGCCGTTTCTGGCTTCCCTGCCGCTGACCGTGGCATTGGGGCAGATTCCGAATGCACTGCTTGCCATCACGGGCATGGTGCTCATCGGGCGGGTGGACCGGGTATGACGCTGCTCGACCGATACTACGCAAAGCGCATTGTGGGGGCGATGCTGCGTGTCCTGCTCTCCATGACCCTGCTGGTGGTTGTGGTGGACCTGCTCCTGACCAAGCAGGACAACATCATTAAGTACAAAGTCCCCGCCTGGGCCGTGGTCGAGTACTATCTGTGTTTCATCCCGCAGGTGCTCTTTGAATACCACGCAGCGGCCCTCTCCGTGCTTATCGGCGGGCTGATGGTGCTCGGCAAGTCGGCGCAGGACAATGAGGTGACAGCCGTGCTGGCCGGCGGTATAAGCCTGCGGCGTATCGCGCGCGCCCCCGTGATCGTGGCCCTGATTGCAGCCATCGGCGCGTTCGTCTTTCAGGACACGCTGGGCGTGACGGCGTCGAAAACCTTCAGCGCCGTGGACAAGAAGTACTTCTCGAAAATCGGCGGCCCCGCCCGCCAGGGAACGAGTTGGACCAATCTGGGCGGCCTGTGGACCTGCCATGTGCTCAAGTTCAACCCCCGGGCCATGACGGGACAGGATGTGTACCTCCATGCCATCCGGCCCGGCCGGGTGGATGAAATCCGGGCCAACCGCATTTACTGGAATGAGACGGAGCGCCGTTGGTATCTCGAGGACGGGCGCTGGGCCGCGTTTGACCCCGGCAAGGACTGGGAGGTGGTGTCGCAGCGCATCACCCGGACGCAGGCCCCCTTCACGGAAAGCCCGGAAGAGTTGTTTGCCCTCAATGAGCCTTCCCGTTCCAAGACGGTCCTTGAACTGACCGGCGACCTTCGCCGCGCGGAACACCTGGGTGTGCCCGCCCTGCGGCAGCGCGTGGAATATCACCTGAAGTTCGCCCAGCCCGCCCTGTGTTTTGTGATGATATTTCTCGCCATTCCCTTCGCACTGCGGTTGCGGCGCGGCGGGTTCATGCTGGGCGTGGGCGCCAGTATCGCCATAGGGCTGGCCTATCTTACCGTGTTCTACATGAGCGTGGGCCTTGGCTACATGGGAGCACTGCCGCCCGCGGTGGCCGCATGGCTGGCCAATATTGTGTTTCTCATAGCCGGTTTGGAACTCTTTCGCCGCACCCCAACATGAGCCGACGGATGCCTTTAAGAGTCCCTTGTGGCTCAAGGCGCGCCAAGGAACGCCAAAGGAGATTCCCGAACACATTATGGCAGGGAATCTTTCTTTAGAAGACACAACATATAGTGCTTGCCTGGGCGCGATTCATTGACGCAATGTATTGCGTTACAGTCGGGGAATGCACTACACTAATAGCAAGTCGTGTTGTGTCTCATGTCAACTATATTATGAAGTGGTTTCGTTGTCACAACCGGCGCTTTGCTGCGTTCCATCTTCGTTTTGTTATGAAGGTGTCGCGTTCTGCGGGGTTATCAGGTGTGCGTGTCCGCGCTTCGGTGCGGTTACGAGGTGTACATGGTTCGTGGATTAATCATCCGTAAGACATTTATTTTGATCGACTTGGCCTTGGCGGCACTTGTTGCTGTGGTGGTGGGCCTGGTCGCAATGGAAATGACCCGGGTGATTCCCGGCCCTGATGCGGCGCTGTCCGAAGGAGGGGGCGCCGCTGTTCCGATCGTCCCGCCGCTACCGAATGTGGCCGACCGTGCTGCCTATGCTTCGTTGAGACAGAGCGGACTCTTTGGCGAGGCGGGGAAATGGGACCCCAAGGCAATACCCCCGCCGGCCCCGGCTCCGGTCGAGCCCACCGGACCGGACATTGTGGAAAGCACGTTGAACCTGCACCTCATAGGAACCATCGCGCTCGGTCCGGGAAGCAAGTTCTCAACCGCGTTTATCGAGAATCTCGACACGAACGACAAGGGCCGGGGATACCTGATCGGCGATCAGGTCATGGACAATGTGACGCTGGAGGAGGTTCTTTCAAGGGCAGTGATCGTGCTGAACAAGCGGTCTACCCCCCCCAAACGCGAGCGGCTGAAAATGGACGAGGCGGCGCCGTCCACGGGTGCCGCGCCAACCGTGGCTTCCGGGCCCGCCCCGTTGCCGGCGGCACCCGCATCCTCAGACCACATTAGTCTGAAGCGCGACGAGGTTGTGCAGGAAATCTACAAGAACTATGCGGACCTGGTGACCAACTTAAAGCCCGAGATGGCCCGCGACGACAAGGGCAACGTTATCGGCGTTACCGCGCCGAACATTGGACAGGTGCCCATGGCCCAGAAACTGGGTCTGAAGGACAACGACGTTCTGCAGACGGTCAACAACGAAAAGATTGACAGTGAGCAGAAGATTCTTGAAATTGTACAGAAATACCAGACCGCCAACTCGTTCCGAATCGGCATTATGCGGGATGGCAAGCCAACGGTCATTACATATCGCCTGGAGTAGGCGCAACCGGTCCCTGCGGGAGGTTTGCGGTAACCAAGGCGGAAAAGAGGCCACATGATGCGGCGAATGACACAGAGAATACTGGTTGTAACGGCGGGACTCTTCCTGGCGGCGGGCGCTTTCTATGCCTTGCCGGCCGCCGCTCAGGCCCCCCCCGTAACCGAAGCCGCTCCGGTGGCTGAGACTCCCGCAGCACCGGCCGCGCCCGAGGCTGCCCCGGTGGCCCAGCCCGCTCCGGCCGTGGAGGAAGCCCCGCCGCCACCTCCGGAGGAAGTTGCGCCCCAGCCCCGGCCGCCGGCACCGCGCCCGATGCCCATGGCGCCGACCCGCGTGACGCCGGGCGCTCCCCGTTCTTCGCGGCCCATGCCTGCCGCACCAATCCGTCCCGGCGCGCCGGGCATGCGGCGCGGCCCGGGAATGGGCGCCCCGGCTCCCATGGTTGCACACCCCCCTTCGCCCAATGACAAGCCGCCCCAGCCCAACGACGAAAAGACCGGTGAAAAGGCCGTCGAGCCGGTGTCCTTTGATTTTCGCGACGCGCCGTTGTATGACGTGGTCGAGGCGATAGGCAAGCTGACGGGCCGCAATTTTGATGTGGACGCCAACATTTCGTCGATGACAGTGACCCTGATCACCCATGACCGCATCCCGCCGGAGATGGCGTACCAGGTGCTCGAATCGATTCTGAGCACGCGCGGCTATTCCATGGTGGAGAGCGTGGACGGCCATCTGGTCAAGATCATCCCGACGGCGGACGCGACGACCTCGGGCAAGACACCGGTGGTTACCGGCTCCGAAAAGCCGGGCAAGGGATTCGACAATTTCTCGACCCACATTGTCACCATAAAGTACGCCGACGGCTCGGAAATCCAGCGCGCACTGCAGATTCTGGGCACCAAGAGCGCACAAATTGACGTGTACGCCCCGACCAACACGCTCATCATGACCGACACGTCCGACGGCATCCGCCGCATGCTGTCGTTCCTTGAGGAGGCCGACATCCCCGGCCTGAACACTTCAACGGAAATATACACCCTCGAGTTCACACGGGCCGAGGTGCTGATGAACCAGATCAACCAGGTGCTGGCTGAGGAAGGTTCTCCGGGCGGCGGCGCGGCGCCGCGTCCGGGCCAGCCGATGGCCCCGCAGCCGGTGCGGCCGGTGCGCGCCACGCGGGCGCCGCAGCAGCCCGGCGCCACCTCGCAGGTCATCGGCGCGCGGCAGGAAGTGCTGCGCATGGTGCCCGACGACCGGCTCAACTCGCTCATCGTGGTCGCCTCCGAGGGCAACATGGCCAAGGTGCGCGACTTGGTGAAGCGCCTGGATGCGCCCACCCCCTATGAGGCGAACAACCTGCACATCTACCAGCTCCTGAACGCGGACGCGGAGACGGTGGAACAGGCTATCCAGCCGCTGGTCGGCATGGCCCCGCGCAAACAGTCCACCGGCGGTGCCGGCGGCGG
>CAIJOU010000892.1 GCA_903822375.1 Candidatus Hydrogenedentota bacterium | reverse complement strand
CCTCGGGGCGCTCGTCGATGAGCAGCACGATGACGGTCGCCTCGGGGTGGTTGGTCGAGAGGCTGTTGGCGATTTTCTGGAGCAGGACGGTCTTGCCGGTGAAGGGGGCGGCGACGATGAGTCCGCGCTGGCCCTTGCCGATCGGCGAGATAAGGTCCATCATGCGCATCGCAATCTCGCCCTGGGTCGTTTCCAGGCGCAGCCGCTCGTTGGGGTGCAACGGTGTGAGATTGTCAAAGATAATCCGGCGGTATGCGTCTTCGGGGCTTTCCCCGTTGACCGACTCCACCTTGAGCAGGGCGAAGTAGCGCTCACCCTCCTTGGGCGGACGGACGTGGCCGGTGATGGTGTCTCCGGTGCGCAGGCCGAACTTGCGGATCTGCGACGGGGACACATAGATGTCGTCCGGACCGGGCATGTAGGAGTAGTCGGACGAGCGCAGGAAACCGAAGCCGTCGGGCAGGATTTCGAGCGTGCCCTCGCCGAAGGCCGAGCCGGCCTTCTCGATGCTCGCCTGCAAAATCATGAAGATCAGATCCTGCTTCTTGAGCCCGCCGTACTCGTGCAGCTGCAGCTGCTCGGCAAGGTCGGTCAGCTCCTGCATCGACATGCCCTTGAGCGCGCTGATCGCGACCTCCGGCCCGTCGGGAGACAATTCGGGCATCGGCTCGTTCGCCACATCAAGCACCTGCGGACGACGCGGGCCCTGGTTCATGGGACGGCGTCCCTTGACCGGTCCGCGGCCGCCACCCTGCTGCGGGCGCTGGTTGGGGAAGGAGCGCTTTTTCGGCCCGCCGGGCTTGTAGCCGCCTGACGGCTTGTCCGGATGTCCGTTCTCTGGCATGAATGGTCCTTTCGGTAAGACTTCAATTTAACTGACATGCAGTCGCTATGGGCGATCCCGCAACACAGCGGGAGAATGTCCTGAATTTGGGGGAGGTTTGCCGGGAGGTTGCCGCATGGCGCCGATTCGGTACTAATCCGGTCCCTGCCATGACCACAACACCATGCCACACCCGCCAGGGGGATGTCAATTTCGTTTCTAGTGAATCTCGGCCCAGTTGCGGCCGATGCCCGCATCGACGCGCAACGGCACGTCGATCTCCACCGCCTGTTCCATCACGCGCACCATCATCGCGGCCACGTCTTTGGCCTGCGCCGCGGGCGCCTCCACCACCAGTTCATCATGCACCTGAAGCAGCATGCGCGCGCCGGTCTTGCGCAGCGCCCCGTCCAGCCGGACCATCGCGACCTTGATCACATCGGCTGCGGTGCCCTGCACCGGCGTGTTCAGCGCCATGCGCTCCGCGCCCTTGCGCGCCACGGCGTCGGCCCCGTTCAACTCGGGCAGGTAGCGCCGGCGGTTCAGCATGGTCGTTGTGTAGCCGTCGGCCTTTGCCCGCGCCACCACCTCATCCAGCCATTCGCGCACGCGCGGATACTGCTTGAAGTACGCGTCAATAAAACGGCCCGCCTCGGCCCGGCTGATGCCGAGATTTCTGGCCAGTCCGAAATCGCTTATGCCGTAGACCACGCCGAAGTTCACCGCCTTGGCCTGGCGGCGCATCTCGGGCGTCACCTGGTCGGGCGCGACGCCAAACACACGCGCGGCGGTGTCACGGTGGATGTCAGCGTTCTCCGCAAAAGCCTGGAGCATGGCGGTGTCGCCCGAAAGATGCGCAAGGATGCGCAGTTCAATCTGCGAATAGTCCGCGGAAATCAGCAGCAGGTCCGGACCGCCGGGCACAAAGGCCTCGCGGATGCGCTTTCCATATTCACTGCGCACGGGGATGTTCTGCAAATTCGGGTTGCTGCTCGACAGTCGGCCCGTTGCCGCCACGGCCTGGTTGAACGAGGTGTGTATCCGGCCGGTGCGCGGGTGGACCAGGCGCGGCAGCGCGTCCACGTAGGTGCCCCTGAGTTTTTCCAGTGTTCTGTATTCAAGTATCAGTCTGGGCAGGGGATGCTCGGCCGCAAGTTCCTCAAGCACGTCCACGTCGGTGGACTGGCCCGTCTTGGTCTTGCGCACCGTCCGCAATCCCAACCGCTCGAACAGGATTTCCTGCAACTGCTTCGGGGAATTGATGTTGAAAGGGCCGCCCGCCTCCGCGTGTATGAGGCCCTCCAGTTCTGCCAGCCTTGTTCCCATTTCCGTGCGCAAGAGGTCCAGCGGCACCGTGTCGAGCGCGATACCCGCCTCCTCCATCCGCGCGAGCACGCCAATGAGCGGCAGTTCCACTTCCTGGAACAAATCGATCAGCGCGCGCTCCCGCATCGCCGGTTCAAGCACCCCCGCGAGCCGCCACGCCATGTCCGCGTCCTCGCACGCATATTCGCACGCGCGATCCACTGAAACCTGGTCGAAAGTGACGCTCTTGGATCCCTTTCCGATTAATTCGGATATTGGAATGGTTTTGCGCCGGAGGTAGTGAAGACTGACTTCGTCTAAATTGTGCCTCAAGCGGCCCGGATCTGTCAAGTAGGAAGCCACCATGGTGTCCATGGCCACGCCCTGCATCTCCACACCGGCGTTATGGAAGATGATGATGTCGTACTTGATGTTGTGGCCAATCTTGCCGATGCCCCCGTCCTCCAGCAGCGGGCGCAGCAGTTCCAACGTGCGCGCCTTGGGAATCTGGTTCATCAGTTCCACCCCGAGCAGGTCATCGGGGTCGAAGCGAAGCGCAAGTGCATCGGGCGCGTGAGACACGGGAATGTAGTAGCCCTTTGCCTCCTCACAGGACAGCGAGATGCCGACCAGTTCGGCAAACATGGGTTCGGTGGACGTGGTTTCCGTATCCACCGAAAAACGCCCGGCCGCGCGCATCTCTGCAACGACACGTTTAAGCTCGGCTTCTTCGGTCACCAACTTGTAGTCGAGCACTTCCTTCTTTTCGGCCACACCTGTCTCATCGATGAGCGAAAGGAAACCGAGTTTGGTGAATGCCTCGCGCACGAGCGCGGGGTCCCAGGGCTTGCGGTCACAGTCGCCGGGGGCGATGTCGAGCGGAACGTCGGTCTTGACCGATGCCAGTTCGCGACTGGCAAAGGCCTGATCATGACCCGCCTCGATATTCTCGCGCTGTTTGCCCTTCAGGTCTCCCACATGCTCATAGAGTGATTCCAACGACCCGTACTCGGCCATAAGTTTCTTCGCGGTAACCTCGCCGATCCCGCGCACTCCGGGAATGTTGTCCGCTGCATCGCCAATCAGCGCGAGCGCGTCGGGCACGCGCTCGGGGCCCACGCCAAAACGCTCCACCACCTCGTCCCTGCCGTACCAGACGCCCGACTCGCCCTTGCCCGGATCGAACATCCGCACGCGGTCGCCGATCAACTGCATAAGGTCCTTGTCGCCGCTGACGATGACGGCTTCCAATCCCAGGGCCGCGGCCTTGAGCGCCAGCGTGCCTATCACGTCGTCGGCCTCCACGCCGGGCACGGACAGCAGCGGCAGATTCAGCGCCTTCACCAGTTCGTGCATGCGCGGGAACTGTTCCTTCAACTCGGGCGGGGTCTCTTTGCGGTTGGCCTTGTATTCGGCAAACATTTCGTCGCGGAAGGTGGGGCCCGGCGCGTCGAACACGATTGCGATGTGCGAGGGCGACTGTTCCCGCATCAGTTTCAGCAGGATGCGCGTGAACCCGTAGAGCGCGTTGGTGGGACGCCCCTCGGGATCGGTAAGCGTTGTTTTGATTGCATGGAACGCGCGAAAGGCGAAGGCCATCGCGTCAACGAGATAGATTCGGTCACTCATGGGCGGGCCCTTTCAGAAGACTGCGGGGAGGCATACACCCCCCGGCGCTTCGCGCCACCCCCCTCAAGGGGGGACCTGGGGCATGCGTTCCGACATGTTCACGCATGGGCGGTTTTCTCCACCAGAGCGATGATTTTTTCGGCGGCCCGCGCGGATGCGCCCACGCCGCCCAGTCCCTCGCGCACGGCGTGCAGGTCGTCCAGCATGCGCTGCCGCACGGGAGAGTCTTCAATCAGGTCAAGTGCCGTCGGCAACACGGTGTCGCATGTGGCGCCCTGTTGGATGAACTCGGGAACAACGCCGCGTTTGGCCAGGATATTCACAATGCCAATATACTTTATGTCCACCACCATGCGGGCTATCCAGTAAGTCAGCGCGCTGGTCCGGTACAGAATCGCCATGGGCACGCCGAACAGGGCCGTTTCGAGCGTGGCCGTTCCCGACGCGACCAGACAGAACCGTGCACGCGAAAGCACGTCGTACATGCCGCCCACGCGCAGTTCCGCGGGAAAGCCGCCGGACAATTGGCGCACCTGTTCGGCGCGCGCCTCGTTGACGCAGGGCACCACAAAGCGCGCCTCGGGATGACGCTCCCGAATGCCCGCGGCAACTTCAAACATGACCGGGGCAATACGCCGCAGTTCCTGTTCGCGGCTGCCCGGCAGCAATCCTATAACCATTTCCCGTTCTTTCGATTCCGCCGCATGGTAAAGCGCGATATGGTCGAGGAGCGGATGCCCCACGTAGGCGCAGGGCACGCCGATACGCCGGTAAAGTTCCTCTTCGAAGGGGAATATGACAAGCATGAGATCGACCAGCCGTGCAATGGTGTGGATGCGCCGTTTCTTCCAGGCCCACACCTGCGGGCTGATGTAATAAACAACCGGGATGCCGATTTTCTTCGCTTCGGCCGCCAATCGCAGATTGAATCCGGGATAGTCAATGAGCACCAGCGCGTCGGGCCGTGTGTCGCGCAACCGGGCGACGGTTTCGTTGAAAAGGCGGCGAATGGGGAGCAGGTGGCGCAGCACTTCGGCGAAGCCCATAATGGCCTCGCCCGCGAGATCGTGGCGCAGTTCCATACCCGCATCGGCCATGAGTTTACCGCCTAGCCCCTCAAAAGCCCAGTCGGGCCGCACCGCGCGCAGTGCGCGGATGAGGTTGGAACCATGGATGTCGCCGGAGGACTCTCCGGCCACAAAGAAGAGTCGTTTCACGCGTTGTCCCTGATCTGCGCCGTGATCTGCTCCGCCAGTGCGAGCGCGCGCATGCCGTCCTCGCCGGAGACAACCGGCGCGGTGTTATCGCGCACCGCGCGGGCGAACGCGGCCAGTTCGAGTTTCAGCGGTTCATCCTTCTCCACGGGCAGCGGCTCCACGCGGATGCGCTCCATCGGATTCACCCCCTCCGGAACCGGACCCGGCTCCTTGCGGTACACCAGCACCTCCTGGGCGCTGTAGTCGGTGGACACGTAGGCGTTGTCCTCGAAAATGCGTATCTTGCGCATGCGCTCCAGGGAGACGCGGCTGCTGGTGAGGTTGGCCACGCAGCCCGTGTCGAAGCGCATGCGCACGTTGGCGATATCCTCGCTCGCGGAGAAGACGGGCACGCCCACGGCGTCGACCGAGGCCACCGCCCCCCCCACCAGGCTGAGCACGATGTCAAGATCATGAATCATCAGGTCGAGCACGACGCTCACGTCGCTGCCGCGGCCCGGATAGGGGCTGAGCCGGTGGCACTCAATGAAGCGCGGCGCGCCTATGGCGCCGGACAGCGCCAGCACGGCGCCGTTGAAGCGTTCGATGTGGCCGACCTGCACTTTTACACCGCGTGCGCGGGCCGCGGAGACGATGGTTTCCGCCTCGGTCAGCGAGGCGGCGATGGGCTTTTCCACCAGCACATGCACGCCCGCGGCGATAAACGCCAGAGCCGTCTCCATGTGGGTCGTGGTGGGCGTGGCGACGGACACAAGGTCAAGACCCTGCGCAATAAGTTCATCCACAGTGGCGAAAGCGGGCACGCCGAAATCGGCGGCGGCCTTTTCGCGGCGTTCGGGATCGGGGTCGGCCACGCCGATGAGGTCAACGCCGTCCATGGCGGCATAGAGCCGCGCATGATGGTAGCCCAGATGGCCGACACCGGCCACGCCCGCGCGCAGTGCGCTCATTCGGAAATCCTCCTGCTGCATTAATTCAGGCACAAAACACCGCCCCGTATGGAGTGCGGTGGCGAAGCGCAGCGGCGACACCGCTTTGGCTTGAAACATCATTGCCGCTGCGAAACAGGTCTAATGCCCAAGAGAACCAAAGCGGCGTCGTTGCCGCCGCACTCCAAAAAGGCCGCGATTCGAGCGTGACCGTCACCGTTTACAGATGAGCCGGATTTGCTTCCGCTCAGCGGGTGATGCCCCGGCGGGAGTTGCGGATAATATCAAGGATCGCAGTCTTCTCCACGCTGTCCTCCACCGTTTTCTCTATCTCCGCCACCGCCTGGGTCGTGTTCAGGCCGGACCGGTAGACCAGTCTGAACATGCGGCGGATGCGGGCTATGGCCTCTTTGGAGAAGCCGTTGCGCGTCAGGCCAACCACATTCGGCCCGTAACAGCGCGCGGGGTGGCCCTCCATGATCATGTACGGCAGCACATCCATGTTGATGCGCGACATGCCACCCAGAAAGGCCATCGTGCCGATGACGCAGAACTGGTGAATCCCCACGATGCCGCCCAGGGTCGCCCCGTCATGCACCGTCACATGGCCCGCCAGCGCCGCGCTGTTCGCCATAATCACCCGGTCGCCGACGTAGCAGTCATGGGCGACGTGGGCGCAGGCCATCAGCAGGCAGTAGCTGCCGATCGTCGTGCCCCGGTGCTCCTCGCCGTCCGGGTAGACCGTGCTGGAACTGACCGTCACCATCTCGCGAAACACGTTGTTGTCGCCGATGATCGTCTTGCCCAGCGCGCCCTTGACGTGCTTGAGGTCCTGCGGCGGCACGCCAATCTGCGCGGCGCTGAAGGTGCGGTTGTTGCACCCCATGACCGTGCCCATGCCGATCACGCAGTGCGGGCCGATGACCGACCCCGCGCCGATGGTCACATGGTCCTCGATAATCGTGTACGCCTGCACCTCAACGTCGTCGGCAAGCACTGCACCGGGATGCACAATGGCGGTGGGATGTATGTTCATTAAGAATACCCTGAACGTAGCTGGGAAAGGCTCTCCCAAGGAAATACCAGAACTGCGCCGCGCAGTTCAACTGCCCTGCTGCTCTTCGGCGCGCAGAAGGATACCAGAATTCGGCCTTAGGCGCATATTCTCACCCCCCTGGCGGCAAGAATCCAAGTTGTGTAACGCAAGTTCTGGAACCGCGCCGCCGTATTTGTCCGACCAGTCCAAACCGGTCGGGCAGGTTTTATCCTGCCGCCGCCACCGCCCCCGGGCGGGACCCTACTCGCCGGGTAAGGCGCAGTCGCCCTTGGGATGCCCCGTCAGGACAAGTGGAAACCACGCAAATCTTGCTGTTCCATCATTTTCGGAAGGCTCCCCTGCGCGGGCATGACGGGGAGTGCGGACGCCCTTTTCAACAAAGTGTATTACATGCAACAATCGACTTGCCTGGCAGCAGGAGGTCCGGCTTACTTTGCAGCACTCGCCACCGCAACCCGCCCCCGGCCGGGAACGCGGGTGGCGACCATGGCCAGCACCACGGCAAACAGTGCCGCGGCGAAGAAGAGCCGTTCGTAGCCCCACACCACCCAGACCGTGCCGGCCACAATGGGTATGGTCATGGAAGCGATGTGGTTGATGGAGACGCCCATGGCCAGCGAGGAATTAAGTTCCTGCGGCGAGTCGACCAGACGGGACAGGTACACGGCACGGGCGTTGCCCAACGCGAAGAGCATCTCGTCGGCGATGTAGCAGCAGCAGGCGGCACGGCGCGCCCAGTCGGGATCGGGAATGACCTTCTGCGCGTAGCCGTAGCCCAGGCAGACAAAGGCCAGCACCAGCCCGTCGAGGATCATGACGGTGCGCTCGCCGATGCGGTCCATCACCATGCCCGCCATCGGCTTGAACACGATGCCGATAAGCGAGGAGATCATGAGCAGTCCGGCAATCGAAGGGGCCGGCAGGCCGTACACCTGAATCAGCACCCAGGGGCCGAAGGTCAGGAAGATTTGCTTGCGTGCGCCCGCGAGGGATTCGAGCAGGTAGTAAAGGCTGAATTTGCGTTTAATCACCATCCGTTGCCGAGGCGCGTGCAGGTGCGGAATGTGCATGAGGAAATAGAACAGTCCGCCCGCACCGAAAACCACCGCCGCGCAGGTGAACGCGGCGCGGTACTGCGGGGCCGACTTGTCCATGAGCCACCACACCATGCCGGTGCCGAGCGCGGTGAACATCGTGGCCACGCCGGCGGCCTGTCCCAGCCGGGCGCCGCGGTTGTGCTCGTCGCTCAGGCCGAGCACAATGGACTGGCCGATGGGCTGAAGCAGGTGCTGCCCCGCGCTGATGGTGAACATCATCACGACCATGGGCGCGAAGGTGCCGCCCAGAAGGGCCATGCCCGCCAGCCCAAATGCCGTCAGCGTCGTGCCCACCAGGCCCACGCGCGTCAGGGGGAGCATGCACAGCAGGCCCGTCGTCATCACCACGAGGAAGCCCGGCATTTCGCGCGGAAACTCGAGCATGCCGCGGGCGTCCGCGCTCAGGTGAAACGTGTCCTTCAGGAAATTGTTGAACGTTGAATCATGCACGCCGGTGGCCGCCGCCGTGCAAGCCAGTGCGGCGTAAAAGAGAAAGAGTTGGCGTTTTGCTGTCTTGGGATCCATCTGCTTCTTTCCTTGCCCGGCTCCCCGGCGGGTGAATGCTTTGCGTTCTTTCAGCGCCTAGTAGGGACTGCCGCCGCCCCCGCCCGGCAGAATGGGCTGGTTGTTGGAATTGCGCGTCTCATTGGCGCTGGTCACGCGCACGGCGGCCGTATCGCGGAACACACAGCACCACTCGCAGATGCCGCAGCCGGTGCATTTGTCCGGATCGACCTGCGGCTGCTTCAAGGTCAGCTTCTGGCCGTCACGCAGTATCACCTCGCGCTCCACAAAGTAGATGGACTTCTGCGGCGTCGGGCAGTGCTCCTCGCAAACCAGGCACTCACGCCCGTAGGCATAGGGAAGGCACCGGTTCTTGTCGAAGGTCGCGAGGCCGATCTTGATCTCTTTCTTTTTGTCCAACGGCAGCGGCTGAATGGCGCCCGTGGGACAGACCTGGCCGCAGATATTGCAGTTGTACTCGCAGTAGCCGGCCTTGGCGATAATGCGCGGCGTCCACAGACCCTCAATTCCGCTTTCCAGCGCGCAGGGCTGAAGCGCGTTGGTCGGGCAGGCGCGCATGCACGCGCCGCACTGCACGCATCGCTGCAGGAACTCGCGCTCCGCCAGTGCACCCGGCGGGCGCACCAGGTTGGCCTCAAACACTTTTTCCTGCGCCAGCGGGTTTTGCCGAAAGCCGAGCATGACGGCGACACCCGCGGCCGAGGCGCCCATGGCCGCGCGCCGTGAGAAATCGACCTTGCCCGCCGCAGCCGGCGCGACGGGGTTCTCCACTTTGAACGCCAGCGCGCCGCGCCTGCAGGAGGCCACGCAGTTCCAGCACTCGAAACATTCGGTCGGCAGCCATTCGCCGGGCCGGTCGGGCTGCGCGGCGGCGGGACATGCCTTCACGCACTGGCCGCAACCGGTGCAGCGCTTTTCGTCGTTCTTGAGCCGCAGCGCGGGGCGCAGCGAGGCAAATCCCAGCAGGCCGCCAAGCGGGCACACATAGCGGCACCAGAAGCGCGGCCGCACCAGGTTGAGCGCCACGATCAGAACGAACAGGCCCGCGATAAAGGCCACCCCTGCAAAAGTCTGGCGGTCCACCCGGAAGAGCACGTTGCGCGCAAACTTATAGACCGGCTCGGTCACCAGCTTCAGGTGGGCCGGACCCACGTGCGGGTCGGCCTTGTAAACCGCCGTACTGGAATCTTCCACCGCGTACTGTGCGGCGGGTAACACGAAGGTGGCCGTGCTGCGGAACAGCAGTGGAATGGGATCAAAAACACCGGTCCAGTGCGCGCCAAACAGCGCCATCACCAGCAGAGCGACAAGCACAACATATTTGACCCGGTGCCAGGGCGTTCGCCGTTCAACCGGGGTGCCCGCGGAACGTTTCGCGCGGAACCAGGACGCGGCAGCGTGTACCGCGCCGAGGGGGCAAATCCAGCCGCAGAAAAAGCGGCCAAAGAGCAACGTCGCGACAAGTACAATGACGGCCGGCAGGGCAATGACGGCGAGCGTGCGCGCCGCGAGCGCGGTTGACAGTGAAACCAGTGGGTCAAGCTTGAAGAAGAGGTCCGCATCGACGACGGGGGCGCCATTTTCGTTCAGCCGCACACGCAAAGCGAGCGCAAGGAACAGCGCCAGAAACAGGACCTGCGACACCCGCCGCGCCCACTGCATCCAGGAACGTGGACGGCGGAATCTCACGCGATCTCCAGCTCCTTGAGGTTGAGCGACTTGTAGTCTTTCTTGCCCAAGCCGTATTCCTGGCCCACGACAATGGTGCCGATTTGGGCGGGGTCATTACCGAGCAACTCGGCCGCGAACGCGTCCAGTGCCACAAGGTCGATTCCGGCGGCCACGGTGTTCATCACCTTCACATCCGCAAGGTCACCGCCCGTCGGGCCATGGGCCGTCAGAATGCGGGTCGCGTCGAGCACGGCAATCCTGGGTTTCAAAAAGGCCGTCAGATCGGCGATGCAGTAGGGCAGATCCTGGTGGAACTTCTTGCGGTTTTCGATGACACCCATGAAATTCTTCATGCACGCCGTCATCCGCGTCGAGCTGTGGTGCTTGGCCACGGGGCAACTGATGATCAGATTGCACTCCATGATTTCCGGATACAGCGGGATCGTGTCCAGACGCTTGCCGCCTATCTTCACTTCCGCGAAGCGGTTCTTGTCGAGATAGACCACCTCGGCGCCGGCTTCCTTTGCCGCGGCCTCAATACCGCTGTTCTTGTAGCTCTTCTGCGCGTCGTTGCAGGTGTTGTCGCCCACCTTCACCGCCTTCGCGCCCGCCTCAAGGCAAAGCCGGATTATGGTCTTCACCACCTCCGGATGGGTGTTCGCGGCCTGCTCGGGCGTGCGGTCCCAGCCGATGTTCGGCTTGACCCACACCACGTCGCCCTTGTTGACGAAGCGGCCCAAACCGCCGACGGCCTTCAGCGCCTCCTCCGTGAGGCGGCGCGCGGTTTCGGTCATGTTCGCTTTCGCATCGCCCTTCCAGCGGGCGATGCACATGTCGGCGGGCGCCGCCGCGGCCTGCGCGAGCGCGGGAATCGGGGCCAGCGTTGATGCGCCGATTACGGCGGATGTCTTGAGGAATTCACGGCGGGTGGATTTCATCGCAACGGTCTCCATGCGTCAAAGTACAGTCATGCGCAACATGAATTTGCGTGAGTCCATAGTATACCAGTATTCCCCCCGCCGGAAATAATCGACAAGAACAGGAAGGGACCAACGAAACGACAAACGCGAGGCGGCCACAGCCTTTTATTGCCGGAACGGTTCGTCCTTCTCAAAGTCCGGCAGGTAGACCGCTCGACTGGCCATCTCCTGGGTCAGCACCTGCTCAAATCCCAGACTCGCGGCAAAATCAACCACGTCGTCGTATTCCTTCGGGGTCAGGGACCGGTTGATCTCGGGACATTCGGCGGCCCGGAACTGGGGGGAATACTGGCTCATCAGGCTCAGCGTTACGCCGGTCATATCATGGTCCTTGAGCCATAACAAAAACTCGAAGGTGCCGGACTGGTTCTCGGGCAGGACCAGATGCCGGATAATCACGCCGCGCCGCGCCGCGCCGTCCGCCAAGACCAGCGGCCCCGTCTGCCGCCACATGGCCTGCACGGCAGCCTGCGCCACCTCTGGATAGTCCGCCGCGCGGCTGTGTCGGGCGGCCGGAGCGGATTCCATGTACTTCAGGTCCGGCAACCATATGTCGACGATACCGTCAAGCAGGCCCACCAGTTCCACGGCATCGTAGCCGTTGGTGTTGTAGACCACCGGCAGGTTGAGCCCTTGCGCACAGGCCAACCCCAGAGCTTGGACGGCCGGGTAAATGTACTGCGTCGGCGTGACAAGATTGATGTTCTCCGCACCTTGCGCCTGAAGGTCCATAAACGCCCGGGCCAGTTCGCTGAAGTGGCCCAAACGGCCCTCACCCTCGTGGCTGATCTGCCAGTTCTGACAGAACAGACAGCGCAGGTTGCAGTGCGAGAAGAAGACCGTGCCCGAACCGCCGCGCCCCACGAGCATCGGTTCCTCGCCGAAATGCAGCACGGCAGCCGACCAGCGCGCATGGTCGCCATCCCCCGCATTCGCGCGGCAATAGCCCAACCCCGCCCCCAAGCGGTCAACGCCGCAGGCACGCCCGCAAACCCGGCACGAGGACACCAGGGCGCGCAAGCCCGGCAGTGCGGCCTGTATATGCTTCGCCTTTTCCTTTGGATCCACGCGCGCCATGGCGGCTCCTGTACATTCCTTTCCTGCACCCTGAACGGAGTATTATTGTATCGGATGGAACCGGCATGAAGTGAAATGGAGGCCATGGCGCAGCCTGACCGGGCTGCCGCTTTGCACGGCACACTTCGTGAAGGATGATTGCGCTTTGGATGAACTGGTCTTTGCCTGTGGCTTGGCAACCCGGCTGGTCAGGGAACCGCCGGCGTGGCTCTGGACATCAATTTGCTCTTGGAAAAGGATTGACTGGTATGTCGTCAAGAAACTGCCACAAATGCCGCACCGACTGGGAATCCGGTGACAAGCGGCAACCGGGATTCAAGGAAACCTGTGTCAAGTGCAACGCCTATCTGCACTGTTGCAGGAACTGCCGTTTCCACAGGCCGTCCGCGCACAACCAGTGCTACATTCCCAACACCGAGTGGGTGGGCGACCGGGCCGGGGCAAATTTCTGTGAGGAATTCGAGTTCTCGATAACGGACCCGGCAACCGGGGAAAGCACCTCGGCCCGCGAAGATGTGCGGACAACTTTGGATGCTCTTTTTGGTGATGGCGGCTCCGCGGAGGAAGGCGAGCGTCCTTCCGGATTCGACGACCT
>CAIJOU010000891.1 GCA_903822375.1 Candidatus Hydrogenedentota bacterium | reverse complement strand
GTTGGCCCTGCGGCTCGCCCATGACCGGAAGCACATCCTGTGCGTGCTTGCCGAACTTCTGGGCCCCGGGGCGACAAAGAGGGACATCGAGTGGTGCGAGATGAGCACGATCTGCCAGTGTTTCATGGCCGCCCCATCGCCGCGCCATGACGGTCCGCGCCGACTTTTCGGCCTCGACGCGGCAGAACCCGCCGATATCGCAGAACATATTTTCACCTTCTCCATGGCTGGCATCCAGGCGGTGCGCCAAACGATTGAGGCGCGCCAAACCAGCCTTCCCACAGCCCAAGCCACTGAAGCGTAGATCGGAAGCCCATGATGGAAACACCCCCCATTGACCAAACCGCCGACATCGACATAACGCTGGGCATCGGCAAGCGACGTTCGGTGCTGTCACGGATCATTCGTCTCGTATTTGTCCTTGCGCTTCTTGGGGGCGCTGCGGCACTTGTGGCGCCGTATTTCCAAAAGGGCAAAACCGACACGACCCATTACACCACCCAGCCCGCCAAACGGGGCAACCTCCTGGTTACGGTCAGCGCCACGGGCACGCTGGAACCGATAAAGAAGGTTGACGTGGGCATAGAGGTCTCGGGAACGGTGAAGGATGTTGACGTCGACTACAACGACATGGTCAAGGTGGGGCAGGTGCTTGCTGAGTTGGACACCTCCAAGCTTGAAGCGCAGATGCTGCAGTCCAACGCGGCCCTGGATGCCGCGAAGGCGAAGCTGCTGCAAACGCAGGCCACCGTGCTGGAGGCGCAGGCACAGATGGCGCGCCTGGAGGAAATGCGCAGGCTCACGGACGGCAAAATGCCCTCACAGTTCGAATTCGACACGCAGAAGGCCACGCTGGCGCGGTCACACGCAGACGAAGGCAGCGCAAAAGCCACCGTTGCGCAGGCGCAGGCCACGTTGGACGCCAACAAGTCGGACCTTGCCAAGGCGGTGATCCACTCCCCCATCAACGGCATTGTCCTGACCCGCTCCGTGGAACCTGGCCAGACCGTGGCCGCGATGTTCCAGTCGCCGGTGCTGTTCACCCTCGCGGAGGACCTGACGCAAATGGAACTCCAGGTGGATGTCGACGAGGCGGACGTCGGTCAGGTGAAGGAAGACCAGGACGCCACGTTCACCGTGGACGCCTATCCCGACCAGGTATTCTCCGCGCGCACCACCCAAGTGCGCTACGGCTCACAGACGGTTGACGGTGTCGTGACCTACAAGGCCGTGCTGAAGGTCGACAATTCGAACATGGCCCTGCGTCCAGGCATGACCGCAACGGCCTCCATCACAGTGAACAAGCGGGAAAACGCGCTTCTCATCCCCAACGCGGCATTGCGTTTCAAACCGCCGCAAACCGAGGCTGCGGGAAAGGCGGGCGGCAGCAGCCTGATTTTCAAGATACTGCCGCACCCACCCAGTTCGGAGTCCAGCCAGCGCGAGGACCCGAATGCAAAAAGCAAAGACCAGCAGGTCTGGACCCTGCGCGACGGCGAATTGCAGGCCATTGCAATCACCAAGGGCCTGAGTGACGGAAAAGTCACCGAAATAACCTCCGGGGCACTGGAACCCGGCACGGAACTCGTCACCTTCGCGGAAGCACCCAAATGACGAACGCCGGGATCTCAAATGGCAGGCCGGGCCGCCCCATCATTGAACTGTCGGGCGTCACCAAGGTCTACGGCACAGGCACGGCGCAAATGAAGGCGCTGGGCGGCGTGGACCTTTCCATCTACCCGGGCGAATTCGTCGCGGTCATGGGACCGAGCGGCTCGGGCAAGAGCACGTGCATGAACATTTTGGGCTGCCTTGACACGCCGACCGGCGGCGCCTACCGTTTCGGCGGTGTCGAGGTGAACGGGCTCACCCGGAACCAGCGGGCACTGCTGCGCCGCCATTATCTGGGTTTCATATTCCAGGGGTTCAACCTGCTCAACCGCACCTCGGCGCTTGAAAATGTCGAGCTGCCGCTGATTTACCGCGGCGAGAGGGCCCGCCGCAGACGCCAGCAGGCGCGCGAGGCGCTGAAGATTGTGGGCCTGACCGGATGGGACCACCACACGCCGGGCGAGCTTTCGGGCGGCCAGCAACAGCGGGTGGCCATCGCGCGGGCAATCATCACGCGGCCGGTCGTGCTGCTGGCGGACGAACCGACGGGCAATCTGGATTCGGCGCGCAGCGTGGAGATCATGAACCTGCTGACCTCCTTCAACCGCGACCAGGGAATCACCGTCGTCATGGTCACCCATGAACCTGACATGGCGAAGTACGCCAAGCGGGTCGTTCATTTCAAGGACGGCCTGATCTCCGTGGACCACACGCAGGAGGAGCACGCCTGATGCTGGCCAATGCGTTTCTACTCGCACTGCGCGAACTGCGCCGCAACGTGATGCGGTCCTTTTTGACGATGCTTGGCATCATCATCGGCGTCGCGTCCGTCATCATCCTCGTCACGCTCGGCGGCGGCGCGACAAAACAGGTCACCGAACAAATATCCAGCCTGGGCAGCAACCTTATCATGATCAGCCCGGGCAAGCGCATGGGCCCCGGCCAGACTTCGGGCGCCTCCCCGTTCAAACTGGCCGATGCCGAGGCTATTGCCCGGGAAATCCCCCTGCTCCAGGCGGTGGCCCCCGCGGCGAGCAGCGGCATGACCGCAATCTTTGCCAATGAGAACTGGTCCACCTCGGTCACGGGTTCGACTGAACAGTATTTCACCGTGAGCAACCGGGTGATAGGCGAGGGGCGCGCCTTTACGGCAACCGAGGCGCGGACGGGCGTGTCTGTCTGTGTGATCGGCGAGACGGTGCGCAGCAAGCTCTTCGGCAACCAAAACCCCATCGGTTCCAAGATCCGTCTGAAGAAACTGTCCTGCGAGGTCGTCGGCCTGCTTCAACCCAAGGGCCAATCCACCATGGGCACCGACCAGGATGACATCATTGTTGTTCCGCTGCGCACCTTTCAGCGCCGCATCGCCGGCAACGAGGATGTGAGCATCATCCAGGTTTCCGTGCAGGACGGCGTTTCCACCGACATGATCAAGGCGGAGTTGAGCCGGCTGATGCGCGCCCGGCGCCATCTGTCGGCGACGGAGGACGACAACTTCAATGTGATGGACATGAAGGAAATCTCGACCATGCTTTCGGGCACGACGCGCGTGCTTACGGGCCTGCTCGGCGCCGTGGCCGCGGTCAGCCTGCTGGTGGGCGGCATCGGGATCATGAACATCATGCTGGTTTCGGTCACGGAGCGCACGCGGGAAATCGGCACCCGGCTCGCCATCGGCGCACTGGAATGGGAAGTGCTGCTTCAGTTCCTGGTCGAAGCCGTGGTGCTGGCGTCGTTTGGCGGCCTCATAGGCATTTCCTTCGCGCTGGCGGTCTCGTTCGGGCTTGCCACCCTGCTCAAGGTTCCTTTCATCTTCAACGCGCCCATTGTTCTGGTCGCCTTCCTCTTTTCCGGCGCAATCGGCGTCGTGTTCGGCTATTTCCCCGCGCGAAAGGCCGCCAGACTGGACCCCATCGAGGCACTGCGCCATGAGTGATTCTTCCATGAAATGTTTCCTCCGTTCGCTGCCGTTCGTGGGAGGCGGGGCTGTACTTCTGCTGCCGCTCTGCCTCACGTCCTGCGTAACCGGGCCCGAGTACAAGCGCCCCGCATTGAATACCCCTGCGAATTACAAGAGCGCGACGGAAAAGGAATCGGAAGCGCCCGGATTGGGCTTGGACTGGTGGCGGCTGTTCAAGGATTCCGACCTCGACACCCTCGCCACCGAGGCGCTTGCCTCCAATCTGGACATCAAGGCCGCCATGGCGCGGGTGGAGCAGGCACGCGCCTCGGCACGGTCCGTAAAGAGTTCGTTCTATCCCGCTCTTAGCACGAGCCCCTCGGCGGCACGCTCCCGCACACCGATCACAAGCAATTCATCGCAGTCGCAAACCAGTGACCTTACCAAGGCAACCAACGCCATCAACCAGGTGACGGCCCTGCTCGGTGAGATCAATTCCCTGGGGCAGACCAGCACCGGCAGCTCCGGAACAGGCAGCGGCCAGCAGTCCTCTTCGGCAACGGCGAACACCACTGCAACAACCAAGGTCTCGCAAACCAACAACCGTTTCCAAGTTCCCTTCGACCTCTCTTACGAAATCGACATCTGGGGCCGGGTCCGCCGGTCCTACGAAGCGGCACAGGCACAAACCAAGGTTTCGCTGTACGATCTTGAGGTGGTGCGCCAGACGCTGCTGGCCGACCTCGCCCAGAACTACTTCAATCTGCGTTCCCTTGACGCCAGGCACGCCATTCTCATCCGGAATATCGACCTGTACCGGGACCAGGTCGACCTGACCGAAAAGCAGCGCCAGGCCGGCTTGACCAACGAGACCAACGTGCTGCAGGCAAGAGTCCAGTTGGAGTCATCGCAGGCGCAGGCGGCGGATATACAGCGGCAGCGCACCGATCTCGAACACGCGATTGCCATACTGCTTGGACGGTCGCCCGCCCAGTTTGCGCTGGACGCACGGCCGCTGGATGCCGCTCCTCCGGAAATCCCCGCGGGACTGCCGGGCGACCTCTTGCGGCGCCGCCCCGACATTGCCGAGGCCGAACAGAATCTCGTCGCCGCCTCCGCGAACATCGGGGTGGCTCAGGCGGATTTCTTCCCGACGGTAACCCTGACGGGCTCGGCGGGGCTTCAGTCTTCCGACCTGAAGAAGCTTGTCAGTTCCCAGGGTCTTGCCTGGTCCTTCGGCCCCAACATCAACCTGCCCATCTTCAAGGGCGGTCAGTTGCGGGCCAACCTGCAAAAGGCCAAGGCGCGATATGACGAGTTGGAGGCCGTTTATCGCAAGACCGTGCTGGGTGCCTTCGGCGATGTGGAGAACTCGCTGACCGACCTCCATCTGCGGGCCGACGCATCCGAAGCACAGGGGAAGGCCGTGGCCGACGCGCGGGAGTATCTGCGTTTCACGCAGCTTCAGTACGACACGGGCGTAACCGACTATCTGCACGTCATTGACGCCGAAAAGACCGTGCTGACAAACGAACTGAGCGATGCCGAACTTGCAGGCCAGCGCATGATCTCCACCGTGCTCCTAATCAAGGCTGTCGGGGGCGGCTGGGAACCGCCACCGGATGCGGTTCCCGAAGCGGGCAGAGCGCGCTAAAGGGCTATCGCTGCGGATGGACTCCAAAACGGCGGCGGTGCCGCCAGAGAAGCACCGCGCTGACACCCAAATAGATGGCATACAATATGGCCAAAACCAAGTGTGCC
>CAIJOU010000890.1 GCA_903822375.1 Candidatus Hydrogenedentota bacterium | reverse complement strand
TGACCTTCTTGGCCATGACGGGGCTGCTGGTGGGCACCTTCCTGTTCTTTGGGCTGCACACGCTGGCCTGGCTGCCCCGCTCGTTCCACGGGCTGGCGCAGAAGAGAAAGCGGGAGACGGGCGAAGCGGGGGCCCTGATGTTCCAGCGCTTTGACCCGGTCATCCGGCAGATGCATTTTGTCCTGATTCTGTGCTTCTTCGGTCTCGCCCTCACCGGCATGACCCTCAAATTCTCCTACATGCCCTGGGCGCAAATGCTGTCGCACGTGCTGGGCGGGTTCCGCGCAATGGGAGTCATTCACCGCGTCTGCGCCGTGGTCATGGTCACGGTGTTCATCATCCACCTCGTGGTCATTGTCCAGCGCAAGCGCAAGTCCGGCACGACCTGGTTCAAGATGCTGCTCGGCCCCGATTCGCTCACGCCCGGCTGGCATGACGCGGTCGAGATGTTCCAGACCTTCAAGTGGTTCTTACGTCTCGGCCCGCGTCCGAAGTACGGCCAGTGGACCTACTGGGAGAAGTTCGACTACTTCGCCGTGTTCTGGGGCGTGGCCATCATCGGCTCCACCGGCCTGATGCTGTGGTTCCCCGAATGGGCCACGTACATCTTCCCGGGCTGGTTCATCAATGTGGCGACAATCATCCACAGCGACGAGGCGTTGCTGGCCGTGGGCTTCATCTTCACGATCCACTTCTTCAACACCCACTTCCGTCCGGAGAAGTTCCCGATGGACATGGCCATGTTCACGGGCCGCGTGGACGTCGAAGAGCTGAAAGAGGAACGGCCGCGTTACTACGAAGAACTGGTCAAGAGCGGCGAGCTTGAGAAGCGCCTGCTTCCGGAAGCGCCCAAGGAATTCCGGTTCTGGGCGTCCGTGTTCGGCGGCATCGCGGTCATCGTCGGATTCTCGCTGGCCCTGTTCATCCTCTGGTCAATGGTCTTCGGATACAAGTAGTCCTGCGTATTGCACCATAAATCCTGTCCTCAGATTGCGGGATGCCTGAAGAGCGGGCATCCCGCAATTGCTTTGGCAATGACGCGGCCCGGGGGCCGTTATGCGGAAAAATACGCAGGCGCATCCGGGGAAAACCCTGTTGAACGAACGGTAGGTACATGGCACAATTTAAGGTCCTATTGGCTGGTTGCGGAAAACAGGATATCAACATGTCTAGATCACAGTGTCTTTGGATGTTTTATGCGGGCCTTGCCCTCACCATGCTCCTGGCCGCGCCGGCCCGGGCCGTCGAAGATTCCGACTGCCTGTTCTGCCACGGCGACGTCAATTTCAGCGCGAAAATGGCAGACGGCTCCATAAGGCACCTGTACGTTGACGAGGACGCCTTGAAGGCGTCCATTCACGGCAAGGAAGGCTGTGTGTCGTGCCACGACGACGCGGAGGCGGATCACAAGCCGGGACTGAAGAAGGTGAACTGCGGCGGGTGCCATGAAGAGGGTGAGGCATACGCCAAGACCCCCCACGGCAAGCTGGTGCAGGAGGGCAGCCCCGATGTCAGCGGCTGTTCAGACTGCCACGGCGAGCACGACATCCGCGCGATCGCCGATCCCCTCTCCCATGTCTCCAAGGCCAACCAGCCCAAGACCTGCGGCAAGTGCCACACCAACCCCAACCTTGTGAAGAATCACCTGATCTCGGTGGCCAACCCCTCGGACAGTTACCTCAAGAGCGGCCACGCCCACGCCATCGCCACCGGCAACAACGATGCGGCGGCCTGCACAAGCTGCCACGGCTCCCATGACCTGCTCCCCTCGGACGATCCCGCCTCGACGGTCTACCGCAAGAACGTCTCCAAGACCTGCGGCAAGTGCCACCCCAACCAGCTTGCGGATTATGAAAAGAGTATCCACGGCCGGGCCATGGCCGGCGGCATCAAGGATGCGCCCACCTGCGCCGACTGCCACGGCGAGCATGACATTGAGGGGCCGAAACTGCGGGAATCACAGGTGAACGCACGCCAGCAGGCCGTGGTCACCTGCACCAAATGCCATGACAACGAGACGATCATGAAACGCTACGGCGTGGTCACCGGACGGCAGGCCAGCTATATGGACAGCTACCATGGTCTGGCCAGTGCCGGCGGTTCCGAAGTGGTCGCCACCTGCGCCAGTTGCCATGAGAACCACCTTATTCTCGCGATGGACGACCCCCAGTCGTCGGTAAACAAAGCCAACCTGACCAAGACCTGCGGCAAGTGCCACAAGGACGCGAGTGAAAACTTTGCGCAGGGCAAGGTGCATATCATGCCGACGGACCCGGGGCAAAAGGCCCTCGGCATTGTGCGAATCCTCTACATCCTGCTGATCACGGCCGTCATTGGCGGCATGGTGTTCCACAACACCCTGTCCATGGCCCGCAAGGCGATGACCAAGTTCTGGGCCGAGATGGGCGAGAGGGGCACCTACCGCCGCTTTACCCGCGCGATGACCGTCGGCCACCTTGTGCTTACGCTGGCGTTCGTCGCGCTGTCCGTCTCCGGCTTTGCCCTGCGCTATCCGGAAGCCGGGTGGGTTCGCGTGCTCTTCCACGGCGAGACCGGGCTCGCCGCGCGCGGCGTGGTGCACCGCGTTGCCGCGGTGGTGCTGATCGGCGTGGCGGTGGTGAACGCGTGCTTCCTCATCTTCACCAAGGCGGGACGGCGGGAGCTGTGGATGCTGATGATGGGCATCGGCGACATCCGCGACATGTTCCTCAACATGGCCTACATGGTGGGACTGCGCAAGCACCCGCCCCTGTTCGACCGTTACAGCTACATCGAGAAGTTTGAGTACTGGGGCATGTGGTGGGGAACGCTGCTCATGATCCTCACCGGCTTCTCCATGTGGTTCGTGAACGTCTTCCTCCAGTTCCTGCCCAAGGTGGCGCTGGACGTGATCGCGCTCATCCACTTCTACGAGGCGTGGCTCGCCGTGCTGACCATCATCGTGTGGCATCTCTACTACATGATTTTCGACCCGCACACCTACCCGATGAACTGGTCCTGGATCACGGGCCGCATCACCGTCGAGGACTTCAAGGAACGGCATCCCCTCGAATACCAGCGTGAGTGGAGCAAGACGGTCGAAGGCGAACCGGAAACCAGCACCGACGATTAACCCAAACCTTCGTGGTGCCAAATCTTCGTGGCACCCTCAGGCCCGAACAACGTTCGGGCTTGGGGGTGCTTCTCTTTTGGCCCGGAGCACTCGCTTCTGCTCTGGCTTCTCGTTCCCGGATTGCATTTGGGAACGCGCTTGTACGCGAAGTTGCACTTCGCACAGCCGGGGTCATGCCACGGCGCTGTCGCATTGGCGGAAGGGACACCGGACAGGTGAACGTCCTCCAAGGTCCCGCAGGGACCAATGTGAATAGCCGGGGGTGACTGACGGGGAACCCCCGGTAGATGGGCAAAGAACCTGTCAACCCCGAAGCGGGTTGAATGTGAAACACCGGTGCATGCGCAAACTATATTCAACCCATTTCAGGGTTGTCT
>CAIJOU010000889.1 GCA_903822375.1 Candidatus Hydrogenedentota bacterium | reverse complement strand
GCGCATCACACATCCCTTTCAGCACACGGTTTGAAGCACCGGCGCCTTTTCGACCGGCGACTCTCTGCCGCCCGTCGCCAACATCAGCAGCCCATCCGTCTGGCAGACAACCTCAACACCCCACTGTCGAAGCTCTTCTGATATTCCCACGCTAATTAAACTGCGGCGTTATGCCGAGTTCAGACAGAATGTTGTGTGCTTTGTCAACCGCATCCAGATACCACAGGACGTAGCGGATATCGACAGCGATGGTGCGTGAGACTTCTTTGTCAAACAGATAATTGCTCGATATGCCTTCATAGTTTCCATCGAAGGCGAGGCCCACGATTTCACACCGCTTGTTTAGAACCGGCGAACCTGAATTTCCGCCGGTGATGTCAAGGTCGGAAAGAAAATCAACAGGCATATCATTCAGGGCCGAATCCCTGTAATGGCCGAAATCCCCGGCCTTGGCCGCCGTCAGCAGCGCCGGGGGGGAATTGAAGGGTGCTTCGCCGGTGTCTTTCTGAAGCAATTCCGAGACGCCTGAAAAGGGGCGGTATTCCTGAGCGTTCTCCTGCGGCTTATAACCGCGAACCACCCCGTACGTTATTCGCAATGTTGAGTTTGCATCCGGGGCAACCATGCCGCCCTTGTGCTGAAGAAGAGCATCCATGTAATTCGGTTTGATGATTGAAAGGTTGGCGCTGTATGCCTTTCTCGTGTTCTCCAGTTTCTCCATGACAGGACGCAGTCGAAGAGCCAGCCGTATCAGCGTGTCCCTGCTTTGCTTCAGGTCATGCAGATTCCCTTCCTTCAGAAGCCTTTTGCGGACTTCCACGGATTCCAGTTCCGACCCCGCATAGGTGTCATTCAAAATACGCCCGATTGCTCCGTTGTCGACGGTTCCGGTTCCGAGAAACGCGTGAAGAATCCTCGATTTGGTGTTTGAGCACGGGGATTTATTCACCCGGTCAATCAGATATTCGAGGGCGGCGATATCGATTCGACGGTCATAATTCTTTTGGGTGGTTTCCTGGGATGCAATGAGTCTTTCCCAATCCTTTTCCTGGTAACCGGGCTCGCGGTCTTCGTCCCTTTTTGAACGCTCCTCGGCCATGCGAATGATGGTGTACGCGCTTGAAACCATCGTTGCACTGCCCATGATGGAATCCAGAATCATGCTGTCCTTCACTTTGGAGGCATACTTTCCAGCTTCATCCCTGATCGCATCCAGGACATTTCCCCATTTCGCTGCGCGTGCGCGGTCGGCATTTATCCAGTCGGCAAGGCCCTTTTCATTTCCCTCCACCGTCGAAACAAAGCTTGCCTTCTCGACCTTCTCCTGCAGGGCCTCAAGAAACAGCAGGGAATTCATCCGGTAGAATATGGGACCGGCAAGTTTCACTTTTAAGCCGGCATCAGACTCACTCAGATTCCTGTAGATGCCGATCAGGTCTTTGGTGGTCTCGATTCTCAGGGGGTTTGAGACATCTATCAAGAATCTGTATTCGAAACTTGTCTTCAGGCGTTCTGTCCTGCCCGAAAATCCGGAGACCATGACAAAATCGTTGACTTTGAGCGGTTCCGTTGGAACTTTGAAGTAGCTCTTTGGCCTGTATGGAACATTGTCGGGACTGAACGCCGCACTGTCACCATTCTTGTCCACATACGCCCGCAGAAAGGCAAAGTCCCCCGCATGTCTTGGCCAGTGCCAGTTGTCAATGTCACCGCCGAAGGAACCGACGGCCATTGGGGGGGCCTCAACCAGTCGAATGTCTTTGATCTCGCGCCGTTTGATTAGATAGTACCGTTGGCCGTCAAAGTAACCCTTCACTTCACATTTGAGGTCCTTGTTCCCTGCTTCGATCGCCCTGGTGAGCGCAGTCGTTCTCTTTTCAATTTCCTTGTAGCGTTTTAACGGACTGCCTATTCTGTCCAGTCCGGCGCGTATGGTTTCTGTGACGTCCTTGAATTCGAAATTGATGAATATCCGGAAGTTTGGTGGCGCCTTCAGTTCCTTCTCGTGCGACCCTGCCACATAGCCTTTGTCTATAAGGTTCACATCGGGAGTCGAATTGAACTGTAGAATGGGAACCACGCAATGATGGTTTGTGACTATCAAGCCTTCCGGGGAAATGAATGAGGCTGAGCAGCCGTCCAGGGAGACTATGGATGCGAGGGGGCCGTTTAGCGTATCGGATAGAAGTTCGGGGTGTTCAACGCCCAGTTCTGACAGGATCCTTGCGTGCCCGGCTATTTGCATAGGCGTCCACATGCCGCCAGGATTCTCAAATGCCACCAGGTCCGTGCAGAAAGAAGTTGCCAAAGCCAGAATAGTAAACAGTCTCATGTATTCCTCCTTCGCCAGCACAGATGACATTAGTCCGTGGGGGTATGGAAGTGATCAACCAACAGGAGCAAGTTGCCACGGCGCTCCATTGTGCGGTTGATGCTGCGACCATGTCAATTGCCGCTTCTGAAGTCTCAACCGGCATTGATTGGCACATGGATTCCAGCATTCGTGAACGTTGACGTCATCGGTGGCCCAGTTCCCCCATCTGTATCGCCGCAAGCCGGTACCACTCTGTCACAACGGTTCCATGGTGGGGATGGGAATGGTGACCAAGGCTTGACAAGACAAGTGCCTGTCGAGCGGCTTCTGTGCGAGGGCAGCCTTTCTGGGCGTCATATCAAACCGGCGCGAGACGCGGACATCGGGTCTGTGGAACACTTCTTTTCCCGTCATTCCACGAAAAAGCCCTTGCCAAGGCCGAGGGTCCTTTTGCCGTTGAGGACCTTGGGCTCCTTGTTTGGCACGGAGGCATACCGCGTCTTCTCGGTGATTGGCGGGGCGCTTTGCGAACGAACGGCGTACTCGGTTCCGGCGGCAGTGTCGAAGACCATGACATCGCCCGGCTCGGTCCGGATTTCGACAGCCTGTCCGGTCGCCGGGTCGGTCGCAGCGACTGCCTGGCCGGGCCATGGATTCTGAAGGCGGCAGGCGCCGCCGAGGCGGCTCTTAATGCCGACCTGTGCGATAACTCCCTTTCGCAGTTCCGAGGCTACCAGGAAGCCGCCGCGCGCCAGGAGCTTGAAGGCGAGGGGCTTGTCCTGCCATTCGGCGGGAATGGCCGGGAAGACACGGATCTTGTTCTCGTTGCTTTGGAGCAACATCTCCTGCATGGCCGTGCCGCAAATGCTTATAGTCTCCATGCCGCATTGGAAGAAGTCGCGCCACTTGAGTTGGGGTCGGCCTTTGCCGCCGATAAGGTTTACCTGCAACTTCAGATTGTAGAGTTCGGAGGGATAGCCGCTGCAATTGAAGAACAGCCCCTGTGGAAAGTATTGCATGTCGGTGATGCCCGACTTGAGGAGTTTCAGTGCCTCATTGCCGTCGCCCATACGGGCGGCGATAATGGGCACGGGATGGTGCGAATACATGCTGCCGTTGAGCGAACGGATGAGGTTCATTGTCGCCTTGCCATAGGGCGTGTCTTTGTCGTCAATGCCGATGAGCCCTTCCGGGAAGGCCATGTGTCCGCCCACGGCCCAGCCGCGTGCGGAATACCTGCCCTCCTCGTCGCTGGCCGCGAGGACTTCCCCTTCAATGTCCTTCTCCTGCACCAACCTGCGTTCCCACAGGTGGTCCAGCACGTGATGCCATTTGCCAATCAATTCCGCGTCGGTGTTCAGGACGTTCGCCGCGCGGATGCACGACTTAAAGAGCGCCTCGATGCAGTTGCGGTCGCTGAGGGGGTTGAGCGCCGGTCCTTTGCCACTGCCGTCCTCGTAGACCGAGCCCTTGAACTGGAAACACTGCTTCTTGGAATCCCAAGTGAGCTTGTTAAGGTAGAAGTTGGCGGCCTTCTTCATGAAAGGATAGGCCTTTTCGGCCAGAAACGCCCTGTCCCCCGTATATTCGAAGTATTCAAAGAAGCGCGAGGCCACCTGTGCGGCGGGGGTAAAATTATTGCGCATGTCACCGCGGAGCGGATCGACCATGTAGCCGTCAAAGTTGTGCATTTCCGCCAGAAGAATCGCGTCCTTGTCCTTGGGCACACCGCCGAGGGTGGTTGCCAGGTCATGCATGCCGGGCATCATGCCGAAGTAGGTGTTGAGATAGGGAAGCATGAGGTCGCAGTCGTTGGCGGCGCAGAGCCCCCAGTATTGCTGCTGCATGTTCCAGTGGTGGGGCGTCATCCAGTTGATCACGTCCCGGTTCCAGCGCCAGAGACCTCCGTTGAAAACGACCGGGTATTTACCGCGCGAGCCCATGCCCATGAGATAACGGCGCATACAGTGGATGTTTTCCAGATAGTCGTCGCCCAGCTTGACGAAGGACTGCGCCCAGAAAGCGGCGAACCAGGCGTCCTTCTTTGCCTTCATTCCGGCGACAGTCTCCTGCTCGGCCCGGTCGAGCAGGGCAATGACGGCAGCCTTGGGATCATCGGCCTCCGCCTTGGTGACCACGCTGACAAGGACGGTGAATTTCGGGCTCTCCGCCAGCGCTTCCGCGCGGTGGTTGTTTCTGCGAATCCGTTCGCCATCGGCGCCCAGCACGCGGCAGACGACGGCGAAATTCATGCCGTCACCGGTTTCCTCGATAAGCAGGTCCCGCCCGGCTATCGAGGTCTTCGTTTCGCCAATACCGGCCTCGAGGTTCTTCGAAAAGGCTCCCGAGTACCAACCGGCGAAGGCGCGGCTGCCGAGCCGTTCGAGGGTGACGCTGGCAAGCGACTGGCCGCCGTCGATGAACTTGTCCTTGAAGGTGTTGTCGCATTCGACCACCCAGACATTCTTGTCCTGCGCAAGCCACGACGAGACTGAAGCGGTCGAATAGCCTGTATCCGCGTGAAACACCGCCTCTCCCCTTGCCAGGGACAACCGGCCTTCAAAGTCGTTCATGTGGTGAATCCAACTGAACACGGGCATGCCGAAGTCCACCTTCACGCGCGCACAGTGACGGGGCGTGGCCATGGTGGCGGCGCTGTTGCCCGATTCCGGACGGGACCACACATCGTTCTTATTAATCTGGAACTCAATGCCCTCCGGACAAGTCCAGACCAGACCGCCCATGTCCCCATTGCCCAGGGGGAAGCCCTCGGCTTCCAGTTGCATCGGTTGCTGAAAAACAATGTCATGACCCGAAAGGTAGGAAGCGTCCACAAGGAAGGGTGCACTTTCCATATCGGCATCGGCCGTTTCGGAACCTGCGGCCGCCGGGACGAAAGCAAACATAATCAGAAGGGTCAAGGCCGTTCCACGGGAACCGTAAACTTTCATGGCACTGGTCATTGATGCAGAGATAGACATAAACACCTTTCCCACCCGTACATGGCATCTGGAGATGGTATCCGGGGCCGCTTCCCCATATTGTATTGCCTGCCTTCCGACGGAGCAACACCCTGCGTTCAGGCAACTACCATAACAAGAGACCAGCGAATTACTCCATTTGGCCATGGATTCCAAGGCAGCCTGCACCGGGTTCGAAGCGCGTGAAAGGCCGTCGTGTGTTTTGGGACCACACTGGTCTCCCAGCACTTTGGGGAAAGGGCCCGGCGGTTTCACGGCATTCGAGCGGGGTAATATTCCTGCGCTGGCACCCCGACCTGCCTTTCCCCTACAATTGAAGCCGCAACCTTGGGAAACAATCTCCCCAAGCGCAGAGGAGGCGGCCATGATAACGACAAGGCAGTTGTTGGGCGTGATGCTGGGCGCATTGCTTCTGGTTGGCTATGGTCTTGGAGCCCAGGCGCAAGGCGCTGCCGCGACCCCAGAAGAAACTGCCCAGGGCTTTGAATGGCCGTCGAAACTACCGGAGGGGTGCCCGTTTGAGGCTTCAACAGTGCTTACGGGAATCTACTTCACGGGGCAGCACAGCGACTATCACTGCGGGGATACGTGGTACCCGTCCTGGGGGTCGGACGGCAACCTGTACTCACCGTGGACCGACGGGGAAACGGACGGTGTGAAATCCAATTCCGGAAAGGGGAAGAAGGCCGAGACGGGCAACGCCGTATTGGTCGGCGATGACCCGCTGCACCTGCAAATCACGAACACGGCACCGGTGCAAATAGCCAACGCCAAACCCTATCTGGGCCGCTATCCCTGCGGCAGCCTAGTCCACAACGGCGTGTGGTATTACGGCACCTACTGTCTCGGACCGGCTGGGTCCGTGAAACACGACGGCATGGACTGGAACTGGCCCGTGCTGGGGCCCATGCCGGGCTTCCGCATTTCAACCGATTTCGGAAAGACCTGGAAACCGTCGCCGCGCTCGCCAAAGAAGCCACTCTTTCCCGAACCGGACCAGTATCTCGGCCCGGTGAAAATGGGTGCGCCGCACTTTGTCGATTTCGGCGGGAACATGGAGCATTCGCCCGACGGCAAGGCGTACCTCGTGGGCATGGGCGCGGAG
>CAIJOU010000888.1 GCA_903822375.1 Candidatus Hydrogenedentota bacterium | reverse complement strand
GCTTTGCCGTCGGAGCATGGCGTGCCGTCGGAGCCCACGGCCGGCTGCGGCTTGAACCCACCAGCGAGATGAACAGTGCCTCCGCCATGACCAGCGAAAGCACCAGATTTCGCGAATAGCCGATCGCCTTGAGGATGGCCACCTCCCGCATCCGCTCCCGCACGGTCATGGCCATCGTGCTTATCGCCACCAGCAGCATCGTGAACACCACCACCCCGGCAACGGACCCGATAATCATCTGGATGTTGCCCAGCATCGAGATGAACCCGAGCACAAAAGCTTTTTCCGTGGTGGTCTTGGTCTCCGCCGGTGAATTGCGGAACATCCCGTCTATGGCCTCCACCACGAGCGAAACGGAGGCCGGGTCCGTCGCTTTCACCACGTAGGCGCCGGAAACCCCCGGCTTGCCCAGCGCCTCGTCCAGGTAGTCCCAGCGAAAATAGAGCATGTTCTGGTTCAGGTCGGCCGTGAAGATGCCCACGATATCCAGTTCCAGGTCCACCGGAAAAATGGTTCCCGTCAGCGTGACCTTGTCGCCCACCTTCCAGCCGAAACGTTTGGCAAGGTCCGCACCGGCCACCGCGCCCCGGCGGTCGGCCACAAATGCGGCTTTCTCTTCGGGAGGCAGGTGCTGCTCCGTGTAGATGTTGAATATTTCGGCCGGGTCGGTGCCGAAATTCGCAAATTGGTAGTCCGGGTCCTTGTAAACCCCGTTGAACCATTGCAGCGGCGCCACGTGCGCCACCCCGGGCACGCGCCGAATCTTGTCCATGTACGCGATGGGCAGGATATCCGCGATGGACGTGCTTCGTGTCACCAGCAGACGCAGCGCCGAGTCGTCCTCAATAACCGGATTGAGCAGCGTGCCCATGAAAGTCAGCAGCGTCATCAGCAGAAACAGTGAAAAACCGATGCTGAGAACGGTCAGACCTGTCCTGCGCTTGTTGCGAAATGCATTCTTCCAAATGAATCGGCTGAAACTCATGGGCCCGCACTTTCAGTATATGTTAGTCAATGAATGACAGCAGGAACAACAAGATGGGCCTTTTCACACTCCTCTTTGCCGTTCATGTTTTTCGCGGGCGTCTATGCCCTTGATTGCCGGATAAGGAGAGGTCTGTTTGGGGATGCCCTTTCAGGACAATCGAAAACGACGCCCCTGACCCAGGGGTGCCTCAACCCTTTGGGTGACCGGCGACCCTGGGCTGTAGCCGGTTGGCCTGCTTGGATAAAGCGTCATCACAGGCGGGTGACTATGATGCTGCACTGGACTCCTCTGCTGCGCAAACCCTTACCGACGCCAACCATCGCACCTCCTGTTGCCGCAAAACCAAGCCTGGGTTTGCCGCGGGAGCCGAAATCATCCACCCACCGCCTTTCAGTAATTGTTTATTGGGCTGAGTGAGGCGCCCCGAACTTGGACAGCTACAAACGGCTGCACAAGATGGCGTATTTCAATGAACGTCGTGCGGCGTTGGGACGAACGACGACGTGGGCGTGGATTCTCCATGACGCTGAAAGCGTCATCCAGTGCAGCCCCGGGCCGCATGCTGCCTGAATGGCAGCTGCGCCCCCCGGTAACGGTCACACCCGCGATTGTGCCCTGAAGGGGCAGCCCGGTCTTTAGCCCGCGCCGAGGTCTTTCCAAGCATGATTGCACAAGAGTGGCATGGGTGGCCTATGCTTATCGCGCGATTAAAGTTCTGCCCTGACCTATCCCCAGTTTGGTGCCGCCTGCAGCGTGACCAGAAACCTTAACGCATCCAGTGCGTATTGCAGGCACACGCCCTTTTGCCTGATGTAGAGATACCCCATGCGCAACAGG
>CAIJOU010000887.1 GCA_903822375.1 Candidatus Hydrogenedentota bacterium | reverse complement strand
GCCGAGGTCCTTCCGCGCATGATTGCATAAAAATGGCAGGGGCGACCTTTGCTTATCCGGCAATTAAGGCTCCCCGAAAGGAATTGTACACTATTCACATTGTGTTCTATTATGCTGTCGTCTGCGTTACTGCCCGGAAAGCACCATGATGCCATGAATTCTCATGATGAGGCAGCCGAAAAGGCCCGGTTGGACGAGAACGTGCCCGCTTCGGCCCGCTTGGAGGCCGCGCCCCATTCACGACTGCGCCGTGCGCGGCAGTTGGCGTGGCTGCCCATTCCGCTGCTGTTGGCCTTGATTGCAGGGCTTTGGGTGGCCGACTTGCATACGGTGTATGAGTCGCGAATGCTGATGGTGCTGTTGAACCTGTTGTTTACCTGGCTGGCGTCTCTGTGCATCTGTTTCATGACCGCGCGCGGCTTCTTGGCCAGCGGCCGGCCGGGCCTGCTCATGTTTGGCTGCGGCTCGCTGCTGTGGGGCTTCACTTCGCTGGTTGCCGCCGCGATGGTTGACCACATCAATCCGACCATAACCGTGCACAATCTGGGCGTTTTCGGGGCCGCGTTCTGCCATTTTGTCGGCGTGTTGTGGACGGGACGGCTGTCGCGGCAAAAGCAGTGGCTGGCGGCGGGGTATTCGGCGGCGCTGGCGGTTTCGGTTCTGATCGTCTGGGCGGCGACCACGGGACGGACACCGATCTTCTTCATGCAGGGCAGTGGCGGCACTCCGGCTCGGCAACTGGTGCTCATGCTGGCCGTCGCCATGTTCGCCTGGGTTGCGTGGCAGATGGTCCGCAGGTTCTGGCAAAAAGCCGACACGTTTTACTATTGGTACGGGTTGGGGCTGGCGTTGGTTGCCACAGGGCTGACGGGGGTTCTGTTGCTTTCGGTCCAAGGCGGCATACTGGGTTGGACGAACAGGCTCACGCAGTATCTCGGCAGCGCGTACCTCTTTGTCGCGGCCCTAGCGGTCGTGCGGGAAACAGCCCCTTGGGCGTATTCAATATCGTCCGCGGATAAAGCCCTGCAGGAATACTGGTTCGTGGCGGACTCCCGCACCCTGCGACAGCAATGGCCAATGATTCTGGCTCGCTATGGCATTGCTGTCATTGCGGTGTTCGCGGGATTCGGGGCGCGGCTGGCTCTGGAGGCGCGCTTCGGCCTTGGCTTGCCCCCCTACTTCACGTTCTACCCGGCGATATTGCTGGTGGCGTTGCTGGCCGGCCTGGGCCCCTGCCTGTTGGCGATAGCCTTGTCGCTCGCTGTGGCCAGATACTGGATTCTGCCGTCGCTCGGGCACTTTGTCTTCGAATCGCCGACAGACCGCCTGGGGCTGGTGGTTTTCGCCAGCATGGGCCTGTTCATGGGCGTGCTCGCCGAACTCTACCGGCGCACGCGGGACAGAATCGCGGCATATGACCGCGAAGCGGCGGTGCGAGAAAGCCAGTCCCGCTTGGAAACCGTGTTCAGCGTCAGCCCCACGGGCATCTTCATCACCCGACTGGCCGACGGCCTCTATCTCGAGGTGAATGACGCCTACCTGCGGCTCATTGGATACTCCGCGGAGGAAACCATCGGACGCACTTCGGTCGGAATGAATCTTTGGGTCAATCCCGGGGACCGCGACAATATTGTGGAATTGGTCCGTGCGAAGGGCCGGGTCGACAGCTTCGAGACCCGGCTCCGGCGCAAGACGGGGGAGGTTGTCGATTTACTGGTGTCGGCGCTGCCCTTGGAGCGCGGCGGCGAGACCTGCATTCTGGGCACGCTGACAGACATCACCAAACGCAAGCGGGCGGAGGAGGCGCTGCAGCAGAGCGAGGCCTTCAAGCAGGTAATCCTCAATTCCCTGCCTTCGCATATCGCCGTGCTCGACCACGCGGGACGGGTCGTCAGCGTCAATCACCCCTGGATGCAGTTTGCCAGGGACAACAGTCCCGACGGGATGGCGGGACTGACGGTGGGGGCCGACTATCTGGAAGTGTGCCGGCGCGCCGCGGACGCCGAAGAACCGCTGGCGCGCGAGGCGTTTGAGGGCATCCAGAGTGTGCTCGAGGGGAACTGCGGTCAGTTTGCGCTGGAGTATCCCTGCCATGGGCCGACAGAGCAGCGTTGGTTTCTGATGACCGTGACGCCAACCATCGACACCGGCGGGGCGGTCATAGCCCACACCAATATCACCAAACGCAAGACTGCAGAAGAGGCGGTGCTTCGCGCCAAGGAGGAATGGGAGCAGACTTTCGACAGCGTCCCCGACCTCATCGCCGTCCTTGACGAAAACCACCGTGTCGTGCGCGCCAACCGGCCGATGGCAGAACATCTCGGGGTGACGCCCGAAGAGTGCGTGGGGCTCCCCTGCTACAGGGTTGTGCACGGAACCGACGCGCCGCCGAGCTTCTGCCCCCATTCCCAAACGCTTGCGGACTGCCGGCAACACACGACGGAAGTCCACGAGGCGCGCCTGGGCGGCGATTACCTTGTCAGCACCATCCCCATGTTCAGCCCGGAAGGCAGGCTCACGGGCTCCATCCACCTCGCCCGCAACATCACCGAACGCAAGCAGGCCGAACGGGAACGGGAGGCCATTATCGAGTTTCTGCGTCTGGTGAACGAGGTCAATGGGACGGTTGAACTCCTCGAGGCGGCGACACGATTCTTCCATGAGCGTTCCGGATGCGAAGCCGTCGGCATCCGGTTCAAGGAAGGGGACGATTACCCCTACCATGAGGCGCGCGGATTCCCCGAGGAATTCATCCGGACGGAGCGCAGCCTCTGCGCCCGGGATGCGGCCGGACAACCGGTGCGCGACGCAAACGGCTATCCCATCATGGAGTGCATGTGCGGCAACGTCATCCAGGGGCGCTTTGACCCGTCCAAACCCTTCTTCACGGCGCGGGGCAGTTTCTGGTCAAACGGCACCACCGAACTGCTGGCCACAAGCGCCGAGGAGGACCGGCAGGCGCGCACACGCAACCGGTGCAACGGCGAAGGGTACGAATCGGTGGCGCTGATTGCGCTGCGCGTCGGCGAAGATTGCCTGGGGCTGCTCCAGTTGAACGACAAACGGAAGAACCAGTTCACCCCCCAAATCATCGCACTGTGGGAGCGTCTGGCCGACTACCTGGCCGTCGCGCTGGCGAAGAACCGCGCGGAGGAGGCGCTGCAGCAAAGCGAAAAGCGGCTTGAGACACTGGTGAACGCAACCTTCGAGGGCATCGCCGTCACCGAGGAGGGCCGGTACGTTGACGCCAACGAACAGTTGCTGCAGATACTTGGTCACAGCCGTGAAGAACTGATCGGAAGAGAGGTCGGCGCCGACATCCCCCTGGAAGACAGGGAGCGAATCGTCAACGCCATCCGTGAGGGTCGCACGACCAGCGCGGAGCACAAGTTCATTCGCAGCGACGGCAAGGTGATTGACGTGGAGGTTCACGGCAGGACGGTTGATTACCAGAACAGAAAGGTTCGTCTCACCGCCATACGCGATGTCACCGAGCGCAGGCAGGTGGAGGCCGTTCAGGCCTTTCTGGCCCAAACCGGCGGCGGCACGGAGGGCGAGTCCTTCTTTGACGCGCTGGCACGGTACCTGGCCCAAAACCTCGGCATGGACTTCATCTGCATTGACCGCCTCGAAGGGGACGGATTGACGGCCAGCACCCTGTCGGTCTGGTGCGACGGGCGATTCGAGGACAATGTGAGCTATGCGCTGAAAGACACGCCCTGCGGCGAGGTGGTGGGCAATGTGGTTTGCTGCTTCCCCGCCAGCGTGTGCCAGTACTTCCCGCGCGACTAGGTGCTCCAGGACCTGCGGGCGGAGAGTTATGTCGGCGTGACCCTCTGGAGCCACACCGGCAAGCCGATTGGCCTGATCGCGGTCATCGGCCGGAGCCCGCTGGCAAACCGGGCGCTGGCTGAGATGACGCTGAAAATGGTGGCCGGGCGCGCGGCCGGTGAATTGGAACGGTTGGGCGTGGAGGAGGCCCTGCGCGCCAGTGAGCAGCGGTTGAAGAAATCCCATGAAGAGCTGGAGCACAGAATTCAGGAACGCACCCAGACGCTCCAGCGGACCGTGAAAGCGCTCTGCCAGAGCCAGCAGCAATTGGCGGAAGCGCAACGGATCGCCCATCTGGGCAACTGGGACTGGAACCTTGTCACCGGTGAAGTGGAATGGTCGGACGAGATGTACCGCGTGTTTGGATTCGCGCCTCAGGCGTTCAAGATGAGCTTTGAACTGTTCCTGGAGCGGATTCACCCCGATGACCGGGAGCAGGTTGCAGAGGGCGTGAAGCGGGCGCTGCAGCGACAGGAGAAATACGACGTCACATACCGTATACTTTTGCCGGAGGGCGAGGTGCGCGCGCTGAAGACCCTGGGCGAGGTCACGTTCGACGAAAAGGGCAAACCGGTGCGCATGTTCGGCACCGCGCTTGATGTGACGGAACAACTCCGCGCCCAGGAGGAGGCCAGTATCCGCCAGCAGCAGTTGATACAGGCCGACAAACTGGCATCCCTGGGCGTCGTTGCGGCGGGGGTCGCCCATGAGATTAACAACCCCAACCATTCCATCATGTCCAATGTGACGGCGCTGTCGGAGGTATGGGAGAGCGCACGGCCCATCTTGGACCGTTTTTACGCCGATTTCGGGGATTTTGTGCTGGGCGGCTTTGAGTACTCCGAATGCCACGACAAACTCCCCGGCATGTTCTCCAACGCCCTCGCCAATTCCCGGCGGATTGAGGTGATTGTGAACGAACTGCGCGACTTTGCGCGCAGCAGCCCGAGGGAACTTACCGCCACGATCGACGTGAATGCGGTGGTCAATTCGGCGGTCATTCTCGTGTCGAGCCTGGTGAAGAAGCACACGGACCGGTTCTCAACCGAACTGGCTGCGGAACTGCCACCGGTGAGCGGCAACTTCCAGCGCATTGAACAGGTGATCATTAACCTGGTGCAGAATGCCTGCCAGGCCCTCCCCAGCCGCGACCGGGCCGTAACCCTGGTTACGCATCACGACACTTCCACCGACTCGGTCGTCATTACGGTCAGCGACGAGGGAGTCGGCATATCGGAGCATAACCTCAGGCACATCGGCACCCCGTTTTTCACCACAAAGCGCCACTCCGAAGGCACAGGCCTGGGTTTGTGGATATCGATGAGCATCGCACGCGAACACGGCGGCACGCTTTCTTTTACATCCACGGAAGGTGAAGGGACCTGCGCCGTCCTTTCCCTCCCCGCGCGCGGACAGCACGCCCCCCAGGAGGATATGGATTCGGCCAAGGAGTGCAAAGTGTAGGCGTTGCTTTAGCCCGTACGTTGCGGCGTAGTCGGTCAGGGGAGTGATTGGACTGTACTGAATGGACCGCAGTTGAGAATTAAGGGCAGGTAATCCTGTTCTACAATGACTGAAGGGTTATGTCGCCGGGGGCATCGTCTTGCGGCCGTTCACACCAGCGCGGGCAGGAGGATGGCAACCAAAATGCCGGTTATGGCAATGACCAGCAGGATTTCCGTAAGTGTAAAACCATATTTGCTCATTTTTCTCTATCCTTTCACATTTACCTTTTACAACACGGGGTTGATCAGGGATTATTCCCCCCGGAGGACGGTAGACCTCCGCATGGCTCCTGCGTCATGCCCCTGATACTATTGTACCGGGCGGCCAACCCATTGACGCCTCACTGGGAGCACTCTATAATCAAACTGGGGGCGGCTGACGCCCTCATTGCACCGTGCCGAAAACGGCGGAACAGCGGGGATATGCACCATGCCCCTTTCCACGCGTAACAACCCGTACAGCTTTGACGCCTTCCTCGAATGGCGAAACGGTTTTGACTACTACCGCGACGACCCGTTTCTGCAGAAGGTGGCCCGGCACTTCGCGGGCAAGGAGTGGGAACGGGTGGATGCGGAGGCCCGCAAGCTTTCGCCGAAGGTGTCCTTCCGCTGGCGCGACTTCGCCGACGCCAGCGCCCGACCCGAAAAACGCCCCTTCATGCTGCACTATGACGCCCACAATCACCGTATCGACCGGATTGTGCGTCCCGGGGAAACCGAGACCATGGAGAAGGAACTCTTTTCCGAGGGACTCTTCTCCAAGAACACGCCCTTCTGGGTACGGCTCGTCAAGCAGTATCTGGTGCACCAGAACGGCGAGGCGTGCATCACCTGTCCAATGGTCTGCACGGAAGGCCTGATAGCCATGATGGAACCCCATGCGGACACGCCCGAAACGCGCCGCATTCTGCAGCACTGCAAGGAG
Organism: Candidatus Hydrogenedentota bacterium; assembly: GCA_903822375.1. Taxonomy (GTDB): domain Bacteria; phylum Hydrogenedentota; class Hydrogenedentia; order Hydrogenedentales; family CAITNO01; genus CAITNO01. Next base: position 797 of record CAIJOU010000887.1, on the reverse strand, counting down.
GGCATTGACGGAGACTTTGCCATCGGAGCGCAGTTCGTCACAGAAATCCAGGGCGGCTCCGACATTCCCGCCGGGGTGCTGGAGGCGGTGGAGGAAAACGGGGTCTGGCGCCTGTACGGAACGAAGTTCTTCTGCTCCGCCACGCACGCGGATTACGCCCTGGTCACGGGGAAACGCCCCGGCTCGGAGGACACGTCAATCTTTGTCGTGCCGGCATGGCTGCCGGGCAACAAGGCGCGGGAAATCCGGAACGGCTACACGATAGACCGCATCAAATGGAAAATGGGCACGAGTGAACTGCCCACGGCGGAGGTCACCTATAACGGGGCGGTCGGCTATCCGGTCGGGCCGATGGACCGGGGCGTGGCCAACATCGTCGGGGTTGTGCTGACCACATCGCGCCTGACCGTGGGCATCGCGTGCGCCGCGAGCATGGCCCGGGCCGCGCGCGAGGCCGGGAAATACAGTGAATTCAGGACCGCGTTCGGCCGGCCCATCGGGCAGTTTCCCCTGCTCGCCAACCAAATCCGCGCCATGGAACGCGAGGCCCGGCGCGCCACGGCCGGCGCGTTCAAGGTGTACGGCGCGGCGTTCCAACTGGAAGGCGGGTTCACCGGCGGTCTCCCCGTCGACGCCTCGCTCGAATCGAGGAAGGCCCGTTTCGATGTGCGCGAGCTTATTATGCTCCAGAAGATGGCCACCACACTGGACTGTATCGACGTGCTGCATTCGGCCATCAGCGTGTTCGCAGGCCACGGGGTCATGGAGGATTTCTCCTCGCTGCCGCGACTCTTCCG
>CAIJOU010000886.1 GCA_903822375.1 Candidatus Hydrogenedentota bacterium | reverse complement strand
ATCGCGGACCTGCAGTCTTCGGGTGTCGCACTGGACGGTGCGGTGAATGCCTGGGCCACACTGCGCAAGGATTTCGACGCGCTGCAAGCCGCACAGACGAATCCGGAGGATTCCCGCTGGGAAGCGCTGTGGCAACGCGTGCACGAGGCGCGCCGCGGACTGGTCTTCGCCAATCCCCTGTCCCAAACCGGCCCGTTGCTCTTTGTGAAACAGGCCCCGGGCATGTTCAGCCACCAGCTGACGCAGTACTACGGCCGCTACGCGCGGCCGGGCGGCGGCGTCTTCGTGCTGGACCGTCCCGGCGAGTCGATGCAGGTTCGGCCGCTTGCAGCCGGCGCCTTCCCGCAGGGAAGCTTTATGCACCCCGAACTGACCCACGACGGCACCCGCGTGCTGGTTTCCTTCTGCGCCGTCGATGCGCCGCCGCAGGACACCTTCAAGGGCCAGCATGGCTACTATTACCATCTCTACGACATGGCCGCCGACGGCACCGGCGTGCGCGAACTGACCGACGGCGCCTTTGACGACTTTGCATCCAAGGAACTGCCCAACGGCCAGATCGTTTTCATCTCCACGCGGCGCGGCGGATGGCACCGCTGCGGCACGCCGGGCTGCGAGGTGTACACGCTGACCCTGATGAACCCGGACGGCACCAACATCCATACCGTGTCCTACCACGAGACGCAGGAATGGGATCCGTCCGTGCTCAACGACGGACGCCTCATCTACACGCGCTGGGACTATGTGGACCGCAACGCCGTCTTCTATGAACAGCTCTGGTCGGCGCGTCCCGACGGGACCGCGCCCGCCGCATTCTATGGAAACAACACCTTCAATCCCGTGGGCATCTGGGAAGCGCGCGCCGTCCCCGGCTCCCAGCGGGTCATGGCCACCGCCGCGCCGCACCACGGCATGACGGCCGGCTCCATCATCCTCGTCGACCCGACCAAGGGCGTGGACGGCCCCGCGTCCGTCACGCGCCTCACTCCCGACACGCCCTTCCCCGAGAGCGAATCGCTGCTGCAGCCGCAGTGGCGCTCGGCGGTGGGGACCGAACCGCCCAACCGCACGCCCGACATGGACCGCTGGCCGGGACAATGCTTCCGCAGTCCCTGGCCGTTGTCGGAAAAGTATTTCCTGGCGGCCTTCAGCTATGACCCGCTGGTCGGCGAACCCAAGAACAACGCCGCGAACATCTTCGGCCTGTACTTCGCGGATGCCTTCGGCAACCGCGAACTAGTCTACCGCGACCTGAACATCGCCAGCGCCTGGCCCATCCCCCTGCGCCCGCGCGACAAGGCGCCCGAACTGCCGACCCTGCGCGATGCGAACGCGGCGAAGGAAGGCACCTATTTCCTGCAAAACGTGTACGACAGTAATCCCGGCGTGGAACCCGGCACCATCAGGCGGCTGCGCATCGTGCAGGTGCTTCCCAAGGCAACCTCCGGCGCGAACAACCCCACCGTGGGCGCCGCAAATGCGTCGCCCGGCAAACAGGTGCTGGGCACCGTGCCCGTGGAAGCCGACGGCTCCGCCTGCTTCCGCGCACCCGCCGGCATCGCCCTGTCGTTCCAGGCGCTCGACGACCTCGGACAGGCGGCCCAGGTGATGCGCAGCGTGAGTTACCTCCAGCCCGGTGAAGCCGCCTCGTGCGTGGGCTGCCACGAGCCGCGTCTGAGCGCGCCCGCCGTCAAGAACACCACGCCGCTGGCGACACAGCGCCCCCCGTCGACCATCATGCCCGGCCCCGACGGGTCCAACCCGCTCAGCTATCCCATGCTCGTGCAGCCCGTGCTGGACAACCACTGTGTCCGTTGCCACTCCGGTGCCAAGCCGGCGGGTCCCACCGGCACAGCCATCGTGCTCACCGGCGAACCGGCCGGCCGCTACACCACCTCCTACAACACGCTGATAGAGCGGGTCTCCTATTCAGCCTGGGGACGCGGCGACTTCCCGGACGGCAACAGTGAACCGTTGGCGCAACCGGGATTCTTCGGAGCCAAGGGCAGCCCGTTAATTAAGATGCTGCTGGCGGGCCATCACGATGTAAAACTCGGCGCCGACGAACTGGACCGCCTAGTCACGTGGATCGACGCAAACGCGCTGTTCTACGGAACCTTCTTCCCCGAGGAACAGGCAAAGCAGCAGCGCGGTGAACGCATCGCGGGACCGGGCTTGGAGTAAGCCCCATTTCCAGGGAGCAAATGCATGCTGTCAGTTGTCTGCTTTATGGCTGCGGTATTGAGTCAGTCGGATGCGGCCGGTAGTGTTCCCGTTGTCCGGGAAGCCGACGTTGTCGTGTACGGTGGGACCTCCGCGGCTGTTGCCGCGGCCGTCCAGACGCAGCGCATGGGCAAGTCGGTTGTTGTCGTGTCCCCCGATCGTCATCTGGGCGGGCTGTCTTCCGGCGGACTGGGCTGGACCGACACCGGCAGGAAAGAGGTTATCGGGGGCATTGCGCGCGAGTTTTACCACCGCGTCTGGCGCCATTACGACACGCCGGAAGCCTGGAAATGGCAGAAGCGGGAGGAATACGGCGACCGCGGACAGGACACGCCGGCGATGGACAAAGACGCGCGCACGATGTGGATTTTTGAACCCCATGTCGCCGAGCAGGTATTCGAGGAACTTGTGGCGGAGCACCACATCCCCGTCTATCGGAATGAATGGCTGAACCGTGACGGCGGCGTCAAGAAGGAAGGGGCCGCCATCGCTTCGTTTACCACGCTCAGCGGCGTTGAATACCGGGGCAGGGTCTTCATCGATGCAACCTACGAGGGCGACCTTATGGCCGCGGCCGGCGTCCGTTACCGCGTTGGCCGTGAAGCCGGCAGCGAGTACGGAGAGCAGTGGAACGGCGTCCAGACCGGTGTGCTGCAGCACAAGCACCACTTTGGCACCATGCAGCTATCCCCCCATGTCACGCCGGGCGATCCGTCCAGCGGACTGCTGCCCAAAATCTCGCCGGAAGACCCGGGCAAGAAGGGCGAGGGTGACCGCCGGATACAGGCCTACTGTTACCGCATGTGCCTGACCGACTGCCCAGACAACCGCATCCCCTTTCCGAAGCCGGACGGTTACGATCCCGGACAGTACGCATTGCTGCTCCGCGTTCTGGATGCGGGCTGGCGCGAAGTGTTCGAGAAGTTTGACCCCATTCCCAACCGAAAAACGGACACCAACAACCACGGCCCCTTCAGCACGGACAACATAGGGATGAACTACGACTATCCGGAGGGCTCCTATGCGCGCCGCCGTGAGATTCTTCAGGAACACCAGCGTTACCAGAAGGGACTGATGTACTTTCTCGCGAATGACCCGCGTGTGCCGGAGGATGTCCGCACCCGCATGAGCCAGTGGGGCTTGTCGGGAGACGAGTTCGCCGACAACGGCCACTGGCCGTACCAGATTTACGTGCGGGAGGCCCGCCGCATGCTGGGCGAGTATGTGATGACCGAACAGGACGTCCTCGGCAAGCGCGAAGTGCCCAACCCCGTGGGCATGGGTTCTTACGCCATGGACTCGCACAACGTGCAGCGCTATGTCACACCCGAAGGATACGTGCAGAACGAGGGCGACATCGGGGTGTCCCCCAAGAAACCCTATTGCGTGGCCTATGGGGCGCTGGTTCCCCGAAAGGCGGAATGCGGGAACCTGCTCGTGCCGGTCTGCGTGTCCAGCTCACACATCGCGTTCGGCTCCATGCGCATGGAGCCCGTGTTCATGATCCTGGGACAAAGCGCCGCCACGGCCGCAGTCCAGAGCATGGACCAGAAGTGCCCCGTACAGGACATTGACTATGCGACACTGCGGGACCGTCTCAAGGCGGACGGACAACGCCTGCAGTGACATGCGCGCCCAAGACCGGCTGCGTTCGGGCCTTCCGCCTGCTAGAATTTGAAAATGAAATCGATAATCTGCCGGTTGATGTTGATAAAGAAATTCAGCAGAACTGCGAAGTTGGAGGCGGCAGGCACGGGAATTCGATGCTGTTTGCTTGTGGTGCGAATGTGTTTCATTTCTGGTACTCCTTTTCGTCTTGAGACGTCTAGTTCGGGATTTCCCGGTGCTCGCCGGGCTTCGGGTGCCAGCGCTTGCCGTCCGGCGTGACGGATACCCATTCATAACGGCCCGTACGGCAGTTCACCGTGATCAGTTTGCCCCCCTTCGGAAAAATGTCGGCGCCGTACCCGCCGGCACGGCTGACCCGGCCGTAGACCAGCTCGACACCGTCGGACATGCCGGAATAGTCGTTTTGGTGATCATGGCCGCAGAAGCAGGCCCGCACACCGGCTGCCTTCAGCACGGCGAGCGAGGAGCCGTCCTCCTTCTCCATGCAGACGTCCTCGCCCTTCATCCCGAGAGCCGTGCCGTTCTTCCAGATATCGTCATACTGTTTCAGCGGGATGTGGAAAAAGGCGAAGCGCGGCACGGGTTCCGGGTCCGCTTTGACCAGTTCCTGCATCCACTGCCGCTGGGGTTGTTGAAGACCGTCGCGATGGGTGTTGAGACACACAATCTGCCAGACACGCTTGCGGCTCGCGTCCTCGATGTTAATCACGTAGTTCCCGTCCGAGTCGGTGCCGCGGTACAGCGAGTGCCTGGCGGCGGCCAACGCCTCATGGGCAACCGGGTAGTCCGACACCTGATCGTGGTTACCCCACGTGAAGGCCCAGGGCACGCCGAGCGACTCGAAGTGGCCGATGGCGTAGCGCATGCGCGCCTCCCCCTCTCCCCCGGGATTTTCGGACCACACATCGCCGGTGACTATCACCAGGTCCGGCTTTGTCTCTTTCACCAGCTTGTGCATGTTCTCCACGGCGCGCACGTTAAAGGCGTCCCGCACCTCCTTCTCATGGGAGAAGAAGTGAAGGTCCGTCAGTTGGAGTATGCGAAAGCGTTTGGGATGCCCTATGGTGAGCCGTGCGCCGCCGGACGGCGCAGCGGTTCCCATGAGGACCAATCCGGCGCACGCCACAGAGGTTTTCAAGAATGCTCTTCGGGTCAGAGGAATCATTGTTCACGTCTTTCCTGTCACATGAACATCATACCCGTTTGACGTGCGGGGTTCACCCGCACGATTGCGTCCAATGCGCGAGAAGCCTGTCTGATATGCATGAACGACGAAGCGCGCAAGAAATCCCCCTTTGAAGGGGGGCCCGGAACGGCGTCCCCCGCCATATTTCAAGAATGTATCGGGCGTCCTCCACACCTGCGCATCCGTCGCCTACCAGCCTCGATAAGGCGACCGGTATAATTTCACTCCCATTCGCCCCGCGAAGACAGCACACGCAAAAGGAAAAGACCCCATGCAAAGACGCGACTTTCTCAAGACCGCAGGCTCCGGCCTGCTTGGGGCTTCGGCCCTGCTGTCCGCATCATGCACCCATGCCGTTGGCACTGACAAGGACACGAAAGACATCCGGGCTTTGTTTGAATCGGACGACAAAGCCGTGATGGACCTCCTGGAAACGGTCTATGACAAGTGCGTGCTGGGCAAGGTGTTTCCCGCCGAGGCGCCCATGAAGCACAATTGGATCGCGCCGGGCGGCGGCTATCGCGGGCAGTGGATCTGGGACACCATGTTCGTCGTCGATCTTCTCGCCATTCTTCCCGGCAAGGAACAGATCATCCGCGATGTGTTTCAGAACTACTGGGATTTCCAGCCCCGCTGGAACGAAAGAACACCCGAGTACGCCCACGACATGATTCCCTGCATGATTGTGCCCGGCAAGGACGATTGGGACAAGTTCCCCGCCTACTCCCAGATTCCCATTCTGGCCTGGGGCCTGGAACGGGTCTATCGCCGCAACGGCGACAAACAGTTGCTCAGGGAGGCGCTCGAACCCCTGGAGCGCTTTCACGAATGGTACTGGCGCGAACGGGACGTCACCAATGTCGGCCTGATCGCCGTCGGTTCCTACAGCGGCGACGTGCAGCACGGCCGCTTTGAAACCTTCGATTTCGAGTGCAATCTGGACGATCTGAAACTGACCCCGCACCCCACGCGCAAGGGCGACAAAGAAGGCGCATGGTACGGTGACATCTGCGCGGCCGGCAACACGGCCTATCTCGTCATGGGCGAGCGCAGCCTCGTCACGCTGGCGGAGATCATGGGCGACGCCGCCATGGCCGACCGGCGCAGGGCCCGCATCGACAAGGCCGTGGCCGCGATGCGCGCAAACATGTGGGACGAAGCGACCGGCACTTTCCTGTCGGTAAAGCGAGACACATTGGAGAAGGTGCCCGTGGCCACCGTCGGCAGTTGGATGGGGCTCACCGCCGGCGTACCCACGCCCGAAATGGCGAAACGCATGGCCGGCGTGCTCGCCGGACCCAACTGGCAGACGCCGCTCCCCGTATGCACCGTCGACCGCAGCGACAAGCGCTGGAAATCGGACGGGTTCTGGCGCGGCGACGTGTGGCCCGCCACCAACTACCAAATCGCCTGCGGCCTAGCAGCCTATGGACACAGGGAACTCGCCGCCGCCATCAGCGACAAGACCGTCGCAAACGCCATGACCAACGGCATCAGCGAACACTACGATTCTATGACCGGAAAGAAGCTTGGCGTGGAATACCTCGGCATGACCTGCACGGTAATTGCCATGATGCTCGACGGGCTGTGCAAAGATCACCACCTGAAACTGAAGGTGTAGATCAGGCCCCGCTGCAGCCTATTGCTTTGCGTCCCCGTTGAAGACCAGGCCCTGGCCCTCATCAACATGGGCCAGCCGAACCGCGCCCCGCCACCGTTTCGAATTGCCCTCATCCCGGGAGAGCGACTGCCCCACCAGAACATCGTTCCCCTGCCACAGTTTCATGCCGTATCCAGAGTCAAACGCATACCGGCCGGCAATGTTCAGCGAATCATCGAGTTTGAGCAGGATGTTGCCGTAGCACCCCAGCCAGAAGAAGCCCCCATGACGGGAAATCGTCTGCACGCCAAGCTCCGTGTGGCCGCTCGGAATGGTGTGCGTTGCCACATACTTAAAATCCTTGTCGTACACGTAGATAAAGTTCTCTTCCGCCTTCGGGTCCGCACCGCCCACGATATAGAATCGCCCGTCATAATACTCGATGCCGCCGGCGCCGTAAGTCGCTTCGGGCACCGGTTTCTTGTCCAGCAGTTTCAGGTCATTCGCGTCGTACACGTAGACTTTGGAATTGTTGCTGGGCTTGTCCCAGGATGTGCAGGCGGCCGCATACACCCTGCCGTCCGCACAGGTCAGGTCGCCCAGGTGATACACGGTTTTGGCGGTGGCCTGCACCTTGCCGGTCAGATCAGTCTTGACCAGTGTCAGGGTGAAACTCCAGAACAGCGCATCCTTGTGGTTCGTGGCCACCCCCTGGAGATGCGCCCCGTATTCGCCTTCACACTGGATACCGGGCGGAAGTGCGGCCGTTGCAGTGCCGGCATCCCCGGCACCGTTTTGCTGCTGCTCCGCTGCGCGGGACACCGGAACGGCGGCGGCCAGCAGAAACACCGCCATGCAACAGACAGGGATCGAAAGAACGATTGCGCCCCGGAGTCGCAACCCTGCGGTGCTTATCCCCATCATCCGCTTGAATTGGCCAGCATCGTGGCGACGGCGGCCCAGGCGCGGCTGGCGGGATACTTGTCCGGATAGCGCACAAAGGTGCAGTGCCCGTCCATGTACAGCACGTTGCAGCCGCCGGGCACATGATTGTAGGTGTTCCATCCGCCCTTGGAGAGGGGCGGGCCAATATGGTCGTATGAGACCACAAGATCGGACTGGGCAAGGGCGCTCTCGGCCGGATTGTTGATATCGGTTATGAAGAAACGCTCCACCCCCTCGCGAAAACGGGGGATACTCACGGGCCCGCGGGTCTCGTGCTCGTATACGGGCGTGTCCTTGCAGAACTCGGGTCTCCCGGGAGACGATCCCAGGAGAAGGCGTGCCAGCATGCCCGCCATGGCCGCGGAAAGGTCAACACCCATCTGGGGGTTCATTGCGTTGTCGCCGCCCCCCGTTCCGATAAGATAGTCTTCCGGCCGGAGTGCCCAGCCGGTGTAAACATAGGAGAAGGCGGTCAGTCCGCATAGGTCCAAAACGCCGTTGCTGTACGTGTACAACTGTTTTTGGAACAGGGTCGCGCCGTCGGGATCGGAGGGGCATATGGTGACATGCAGGTCGGTCATGTACTCCGGATAGACCTGCTGTCCGTCGAAGCACAGGTCACTGCTGTTCCAAGTCGTGCAGGGCCCCTTCATGCTGCCCGTAATCTTCAACGATGGGAACTCGCCCTGGTGCTCATTGGCGTACATCTTGAAGGAGAGACCCATCTGCTTCAGGTTGTTCTGGCAGGAGGCGCGCCGCGCGGCCTCCCGGGCCCGGGCAAGGGCGGGCAGCAGTATGGCAGCCAGAATCCCGATAATCGCAATAACCACCAGCAGCTCGATCAGCGTGAACCCGTTCTTCCGCATAAACACCCCCGTGTTCTCAGTTGCCCGAAAAATGAATCCAATTTCAGCGCCAAATCCAGAATAACGCAAAATGCGTTTTCTGTCAACGGCAAATTTCGACACCGCCAAGTCATGCATTTGCAGAAGGAGCGCCGCCCCGCCGCCTGCCTATCGCACCGCCATGGACTGGTCGGTGAACAATGCTCCGGCCGAGACACCGGGCCCAACCACGACGGGATGCGCAACCTGCCGCAGCTCGTTGCCAATCAGGCTCACCGCCCTGCTCTCCACGCCTTCCAGCGCAAGGAAAGTGCCGGGTCCAAGCGGTCGGTTGCCGTGGACAAAGGCGTCCGTGACGTTCCTCATTCGAAGCAGTGCCCTGGCTGAGGGCGAGGCCATGCCCTGGATGCCGGAAAGGTCCACGTTTGCACATTGCTCTATGAACAGGGCTGGACGAATATCGTCGTTTTCGTAAGACACGTCAATGTCCCGCATGCGCAGGTTGTCCACATTGCGGCAGTAGAACGCGTAAGCCGGTGTCATGCCCATGGAGCCTGCGTTGAAGCCGGTCTTGACGCCGGACAAATCGCTGTCGGCGTCCCCGGCCGCGCCCTTGCCCACGAAGCGCATGCGGATGTTGTCGAGCGTGACGTTCTCAAGGTGCGACTCCGGCATGCCGCAGAGGATACAGGCAAGTTTGCGCTCGACGGCATATTCTTTCCCGCCCACGCCCATGCCGTTGCACCGCCCCACGCCGTCGGCCTGAATGTCGCGCAGGATGATGTTGCGCACCCTGCCAATCTTGTCCGGGCGCTTGGCGGGCAACTCCGACTCGGGAATGCCGATGGGATAGAGTTCGTGGCCCACGTTGACGAGGATGCCCTGCGCCACGTTGTGCATGGTGATACCCGACAGGGTGACGCGGTCCATGATTCCCCCGTCAAAGACCTGCAATTGAATGCCCGAGGCGCCCACGTCGTGCATGACTACGTTGGAAACAACGATGTCCTGGAAACCGCCCAGGCATTCACAGCCGAACCGGATGCCGCTGCAGTTGCTCGAAAGGACGCAGTTGGTGATGGTCACGTTGCGGCAGACGCGGTTGCCCGTGGACTTAAGGCAGATCGCGTCGTCCTGGCTGTTGACGCGGCAGTTCGAGACGCGCACGTCGCTGCAGCAGTCAATGTCGAACCCGTCGTTGTTGTAGTTGGCCGTCCGGCTTTCCACATTCACCCCGTCAATCACGACATCGTCGCAGGCCAGAAAGTGGGTCACCCAGAAGCCGGCGTTCTCGATGCGCACGTCGCGCAGGCGCACCCCCGTGCAGTTCACGAAACGGATGAGCGAAGGCCGGTTCATGTACCGTGCCGGCGCCTCCGTGCTGCGGCGCTCAAAGCCCTTGGCGCCACCCTGCCCGTCAATCCGTCCCTGGCCCACAATGGCGATATTGTGCGCGCCCTCCGCATAGAGCAGGTTGCGCCGGTAGAACGGATCGTTCATCGTGGGAAAGGGGACCGTGGTTTCGGGATAGTCTTTCAGGTCCGGGCTGCCCAGCAGCACCGCGCCCGCATCCAGTTGCAGGGTAACATTGTCCTTCAGCCACACCGTGCCGGTCAGATAGGTGCCCGCCGGAAACACCAGCGTTCCGCCGCCCGCGGAGGAAAGACCGTCAATGGCGCACTGAATCGCCATGGTGTTGAGCGTCTTTCCGTCAGGCGTGATCTCTGCCGACAACGCGTTCCCGGCGCGGTCCGGCACAGCCCGGTGTGCCGATGACACGCCGGCGCAGCCGGTCACCAGCAGGCAGGAGCACAAGAAGACACTGACAAGCACGCGCACCATGGCATGTCCCTTTCCTGGTCTGGAGAACCGATCAAATCGTAGCACCCGGGGCTTGACCGGGCAAGTCTGGCCTGCTTGCCGTTTTTCACTTCACACCCGATGCGGTATACTCGCAGGGCAACCAGCAACCCAACCATGGGAGAACGACCATGTTGAGCCTCATCCTCGCGGCCGTCGCAACGTGCGTCCAAAGCGCGACCGCCCCTGCCGCATCCAATCTCATGCCCACGCAACTGCGCTGCGAGTATCTGGCAAACCCGATCGGCATTGACGCCGCGCGGCCGCGCCTGAGTTGGGCGCTCGAATCGAAGGAACGGGGCCAGCACCAGACGGCGTACCAGATTCGTGTGACCGTGAACGCGGAGTCTCGTGTCACGTGGGACTCGGACCGGGTCGAATCGGCGGAGCAGAACCAGATTGAATACAACGGCCCGGCGCTGCAGTCGCACCAGCGGTATTCCTGGTCCGTGCGCGTGTGGGACGCGGCAGGCGCCCCCGGCCCATGGAGCGCCCCCGCACAGTGGACCATGGGCATTGTAAAACCGGAAGACTGGAAGGCCGCGTGGATTACCGCCCCGGAAGGCGTGGCCGAGGCAACGGACAAGTCGGGCCCCCTTCCCCTGTTCCGGCGCGATTTCCGGCTTTCCAAGGAGGTGGGCCGGGCGCTGCTGTATGTCTGCGGACTGGGATTCCACGAGGTCTCCCTGAACGGTGCCCGTGTTGGCGACGCCGTGCTCGAGCCCGGCTGGACAAACTACAAGAAGACCTGTCTGTATTCGGCCTATGACGTCACCGCCCTGCTGGGCGACAAGGAAAACACGCTGGGCGTGATGCTCGGCAACGGCATGTACAATGTGCCCGGCGGCCGCTACGTGAAGTTCACGGGCACCTTCGGTCCTCCAAAGCTGATTCTGCAACTTCACGTGGAATATGCCGACGGCACCACGGAGGACGTGGGTACGGATACTTCCTGGCGCGCCGCACAGGGGCCCATTGTCTTCTCCTGCATGTACGGCGGCGAGGACTACGACGCCCGCAACGAACTGCCCGGCTGGAACGCGCCGGGCTTTGACGCCACGGCCTGGAAACCCGCCGCGGCCACCGACAGCCCGGGAGGAAAACTCTCGGGCGCATCGGCACCGCCCATCAAGGTCATGCAGACCTTTACCCCTGCGAAAGTAACGCGTCTTGCAGACGGCGTGCACGTGTACGACCTCGGCCAGAACTTCTCCGGCCGGCCCTGCATCAAGGTCAGGGGACCGCGCGGCGCGACGGTGAAACTCATCCCCGGCGAGTTGCTCGACGACAAGGGCCATGCCTCCCAGCGCAGTTCGGGCGGGCCGATGTGGTTCAGCTACACGCTCAAGGGTGATGGGGTGGAGGAATGGCGCCCGCGCTTCTCCTATTACGGTTTCCGCTATGTGCAGGTGGAGGGGGCCCGTCCCGCAGAAAGCACGGAAGACAACAAGGAACTTCCGGAACTGGTGGAAGTCACGGGCGAATTCACCCATTCCTCCGCCGGGGTGGTCGGCGACTTTGAATGCGCCAATCCGTTGCTCAACAAGGTTCACGCGCTGATTCTGGCCTCGATTCGCAGCAACCTGCAAAGCGTGCTCACCGACTGCCCGCACCGTGAAAAATTGGGCTGGCTGGAAGTGTCCCATCTGCTGGCCGACGGGCTCATGTACAACTTCGACCTGGCCCGCTTCTATGCCAAGATCGAGCAGGACATGGCCGACTCGCAGATCGACAACGGACTGATTCCCGACATCGCGCCCGAGTACACCGTCTTCAACAAGGGCTTCCGCGACTCCCCCGAATGGGGCAGCGCGGGTGTCATCAATCCCTGGAACGCCTGGCTCATGTACGGCGACCGCCGCAATCTGGAAACCCATTTCAACGTCATGCAGCGCTATGCCGATTACCTGCAAAGCACGGCCAAGGACCAGATTGTCTCCCACGGACTGGGTGACTGGTATGACATCGGCCCCGGCGGGCCGGGCGAGTCCAAGCTGACCTCCAAGGGCCTGACCTCGACCGCCGTCTACTATCAAGACCTCACGATCCTGCAACAGACCGCCGCACTCCTGGGAAAGAAGAACGAGGCGGAATCCCTGGCCGAACGCGCCGCCAAGGTCCGCGCGGCCTTCAATACCACCTTCTACCATGCGAATGAAAAGCGCTACGACCGGAACAGTCAGACCGCCAACGCCATGCCGATCATCCTGGGGCTGGCGGAGGACAAAGAGCGCGGCGCCGTCACCGCCAACCTCGTTTCGCAGATTGAATCGGGCAAATACCATGTCACCGCGGGTGACGTGGGCTTCTCCTATCTCGTGCGCGCATTGACCGACACGGAACAGGGTGATCTGCTCTATCAGATGGTCTGCCAGACCGACGGTCCGGGCTACGCCTACCAGGTCGACCACGGCGCCACGTCGCTCACCGAGGCATGGGACACCAACCCGGCCTCGTCACAGAACCACTGCATGCTGGGCCACGTCGAAGGATGGTTCTACCGCGGACTGGCGGGCATCCGCGTGGACGAGTCCGCGCCCGGCTTCCGGCACTTTGTCCTGAGGCCGCAGTTGCCCGCCGGACTGGACTGGGTCAAGGCGCACTACGATTCCATTCGCGGCCGCATCGCCAGCGAATGGCACGTCGAGAAGGACGCCGTCACCTGGTCCGTGCAGATTCCGCCAAACACCACGGCGACCCTCTACCTCCCGGTCAAGAAAGCGGACACGGTCACCGAAAATGGAAAGCCCCTTGCCGAATCCAAGGGAATCGACAAAGCGCGCACCGAACAGAACTGCACCGTGCTGGACGCCGCATCAGGCACGTACCAGTTCCGCTGGAGCAAATAGCAGACTTCGAAGACCGGCCTGCGTTCGTCCGCCCGCGCATGCAGACTGCAGGACAGCAACGCGTATTTTAGGACAACCGCCCTCGGCTGTCGGCCCATTCACGGCGACTCCCCGTAGTGCCCGCCCTTGTGGCGGGCGTGGATGCCTGCGTGCGCGGGCATGACGAAGGCTGGGAGCGCCGTCATCCTTGCCGGCCTGCCCGCCCTTATGGACTGCGGCGGCATTGACGCCGCTTTTCCTCCTTCAGCCTCGTCATGGCCCGGAACGCGGCAGGATGCCGCATCTACTTTGAGGCGCAATTGCGGCTCTTCCCTGGGAACGCCAATCTCCCGATTGGCATGCCTTACTGACATTCCGTCGAGGCATGGCCCGGCTCAAACGTGCCGGCGGGCCGGGGGCATGCCGCCCCCGCAACGGGCACATTCCACTGGGATAGCGTGTCCGGCCGTGTAACCCCGGGTCCATCCGCGGCCACTACGGGATTGCCGGACGCCTTGGCGTCCTTTCGCTGGCTGTCCCGCCGTGGAACCTTTCCGCGAGATGCGTGTTCCACTGTACGGGCTCCTGTGCGCGTATAATTATGAGGATGACACACCGCGAAGCCCGGACTCGTCCGGGCTTGTCGAGGAATGCGATGAGAACTCTTGCCGCCGTTTTGGCCCTGTGCGCGGCGTTCCTGTGGACGCTGACCGCCCCCGCCGCCGTGCATGCCCCCTATGAAATGGCCCAAAGCCCCGTGCCCGCCAACGGCGTGGACACGCGGGTGCTGGCCAATCTCCAGCAACACGGCCTGGAACCGGCCAACCCCTGCTCGGACGCCGTGTTTATCCGCCGGGCCTATCTGGATGTCATCGGCACGCTGCCCATGCCCATGGAAGTGCGCTTCTTCCTGCAGGACAACCGGCCGGACAAGCGGGCCGTGCTGGTCGACGGCCTTTTGGCGCGGGATGAATTTGCCGACTACTGGTCGATGAAATGGTGTGACGCGCTCCGGGTGAAGGCTGAATTCCCCATCAACCTCTGGCCCAACGCCGTGCAGGCCTATCACCGCTGGATTCACGACGCGCTTCGCAGCAATATGCCCTATGATCAGTTCGCCCGGGCGCTGCTGACCTCCAGCGGCAGCAATTTCCGCGTGGCCCCGGTGAATTTCTACCGCGCCATACAGGGCCGCAAACCGGCAGACATCGCCGGGGCGGTCGCCCTGACCTTCATGGGAACGCGCATAGACAAATGGTCCGAGGAAAAACGAAACGGCATGGCGGCCTTCTTCTCCCGTATCGTCTACAAGAAGACCGATGAATGGAAGGAAGAAATCGTCTGTCTTGACCCGAAATTGCCGGACGCCCCCTGCCCGGCCACCTTACCGGACGGCGTCACCCTGCAAATCGCGCCCGACCAGGACCCCAGAGCGGTGTTCGCCGCCTGGCTTCTCTCCAAGGACAACCCCTGGTTTGCCAAGGCCGCCGTCAACCGCGTCTGGTGCTGGCTGATGGGGCGCGGCATCGTCCACGAACCTGACGACATCCGTCCCGACAATCCCCCGGTCGACCCCGAACTGCTGGCCTACCTGGAAAGGGAACTGGTGCTCTCCGGCTGCGACCTGCGCCACATCTACAAACTAATCCTCAACTCGCGCACCTACCAGCAGTCGTTCATCCCCCGCGGCGACAGCCCCGACGCCGAGACCTATTTCGCCTGCTATCCCGTTCGGCGCATGGAGGCGGAAGTGCTCATTGATGCGCTGGACGGCATCGGCGGCACCGGCGAATCCTACTCCAGCGCCATCCCGGAACCCCTGGCCTTCATTCCGGACGACCAGCGCACCATCACGCTTGCGGACGGCAGCACCACCAGCGCCTTCCTGGAAATGTTCGGCCGACCCACGCGCGACACCGGCCTGGAGTCGGAACGGAACAACCAGTCCACCGACGCCCAGCGGCTGTACCTGCTCAACTCAACCGCCATACAGAAGAAGATTGAAAACAGCCAGCGGCTGCGCGGCCTGATGCAGGGCGGGAAAGGCAGACCGCCGGAACTGGTTCGGCGGGTATACATGAACCTCCTGTCGCGCCCCCCCACAAAGGACGAGATGGAAAGCGCCCTAGCCTATGCCAAGACACAAGGCCTGCTCCCCAGACAGGCCGTGGCCGACCTCGTTTGGGCGCTTATAAACTCAAAAGAATTTCTCTACCGGCACTAGCCCTGCAACGCCGCCATCGGCGTTATTCCGAAATGCGAGGACATGGTTATGAATGGATCATTTGGCAAAGACGCCATCACCCGGCGTGCTTTACTGCAACGGGGCCTCCTCGGCGCCGCAGGCCTGGCATTGCTCGGCCAACCGGCCCTCCGGGCCCAGGCTCCGGCCAAAAAGGCGCAGGCCAAGGCGGTCATCCAGATTTGGATGTGGGGCGGCCCGTCGCATCTGGACACCTTTGATCCGAAGCCCGAAGCCGGGCACGACTACTGCGGGCCGCTCAACAAGCCCATCCCGACCAATGTGGACGGTATCCGCATATGCGAACTGCTCCCGCTGCTTGCCCAGCAGGCCGACAAGTACGCCATCATCCGCAGCATGACCCACGGCATCAACGCCCACGAAACCGCCTCCTACATGGTGCAGACGGGACACAAGCCCGGAGACGGACTGGTCTATCCCTCCGTGGGCGCTGTCGTGTCCGCGTTCAAGGGTTACGACCACGGTTACCAGGGACTGATCCCGCCCTACATCGTCCTGGAGGAATCACAGGGCCGCTTCTCCGAGGCCGGTTTCCTGGGACCGCGCTATATGCCCTTCTGCACCGGCGGTGACCCGGCAAAGCAGCCCTTCGCCGTTGAGGGTGTGGTGGCTGAGGGCATTTCCGAAGAACGCCAGCGCGAACGGCGTGAACTGCTGCACGGGCTCGACACGCTGGGCAAAGCGCTCCCGGCCAATCCGCGCCTCGCGCAACTGGACCAGTGCGAGGCAAAAGCCTACGACCTCATTCTCGGCGACTCGGGAAAACTCTTCGACCTGTCGCAGGAATCCGCCGAGATGCGGGACCAATATGGAAAGAGCACCTTCGGCCAAAGCTGCCTGATGGCGCGCCGGCTCGTGGAGCATGGCGTGCCCTATGTCACCATCAACTACAAGGGATGGGACACGCACAAGCAGCATTTTGAAACCATGCGTCGCAAACTGCCCGAAATGGACAAGGGCATATCCACACTGCTCCAGGACCTCACCAGCCGCGGTCTGCTCGACAGCACCGTCATCTGGTGGGGCGGCGAATTCGGCAGAACCCCCAAGGTTCAGTGGGAAGCCCCGTGGAACGGCGGACGCGGCCATTTTGGAAACTGCTTCTGCGCGATGCTGGCGGGCGGCGGATTCAAGGGCGGACGCGTCGTGGGTGCCTCCGATGAGACCGGTGAAGCGGTGGCGGAACGCCCCGTTTATCCACAGGACCTCATCGGCAGCATCTACGAGCGGCTCGGCATCGACCCCGACGGACCGTTGCCGAATTCCCGCGGGCTGGACGTTCAGGTCATGCCCGCCTCGGACAACGGCCCGGGCCAAGGCCGCCTCAGCGAACTTGTGTAACCGGGGAGTTGGACAATGAAATTCTTCAAGCGAGCCTTGGTCATTACAGCGCTCCTGTTCTCCTGTGCCGCGTGGGGCGTGTCGCCCCACATCGGCTACGTCTATCCCGCCGATGCCCGGCAGGGCTCGGTGATGGAGATTCTGGTCGGCGGCCAGCTTCTGAACGGAGTCTCCGGCGTGCATCTCTCCGGAGAAGGTGTCCAGGCCTCCGTTACCCATTACGGGCGGGTCTTGACGGTCAAGCACCTTATGGAACTGCGCAAGGCGGTCATGCAAATCATCAAGGCCCGGCGCAACGGCAATTCCGACCTGACCCTGCAATCCCTGCTGGTCCAAAGTGAAGAGTTCGGGGCCATGGCGGAAAAGATCATGGAGCATCCGCTCCTGCGCAAGCTGAACAACATGACCCTGGAGGAACTGGAATACTGGGCGACGCTCTATTCCGACCTGAGGAAGCGCCAGCCCAATCCGCAGATCGCCGAGATGGTGCTGGTGGAACTGACGGTCGCCCCGGACGCCGCCCCGGGTTGGCGTGATCTTCGCTTGGTCACCCCGGCCGGCCTGACCAATCCGCTCAGCATACGCATCGGGACGCTTCCCGAGGTGCAGGAAAAAGAACCCAACGACCTGGTGCCTTCACCGGAATCGGTCGACCCGCCCGTGGTGCTGAACGGCCAGATCTTTCCGGGTGACCGGGACCGGTTCTCGATCCGCGCAAAAGCCGGACAGAAACTGCTCATGCAGGTGCATGCGCGGCGGCTCATTCCCTATCTGGCCGACGCGGTGCCCGGGTGGTTCCAGGCCGTGCTGACCGTCTATGACGCGGCTGGCAAGGAAGTGGCTTTTGCGGACGATTTCCGTTTCGACCCCGACCCCGTCCTTCTCTGCCAAATCCCGGCCGATGGCCTTTACACCGTGGAGATTCACGACGCGCTCTTTCGCGGACGGGATGATTTCGTTTACAGCATCACCGTGGGGGAACTGCCCTTTGTCACGCAGGTCTATCCGCTCGGTGGCCAAGCCGGCGAAAAGGCTTCCGTCTCGCTCACCGGTTGGAACATCGCCAATCCCAGAATGACCTTGGACACGAAGCCGGGCGATCTGTGGCTGCGGCAGGCTTCATTGATCCAGAACGGTGTTTCCTCCAACAGCTTTTCCTACGCCGTGAACACGCTGCCGGAGTGTTCCCAAAAAGAGCCCAATGACAGCATCGCAAAGGCGCAGAAGATAACCCTGCCCACCATCGTGAACGGTGTGATCGAGCGTCCCGATGATGTGGACATCTTCGAGTTCAAGGGCCGCGCGGGTGACCGGGTGACGGCGGAGGTCTATGCCCGGCGCCTGGGTTCGCCGCTCGATTCCCTGCTTCGACTCACCGACGCCTCGGGCAAGGTCATTGAATGGAATGACGATTACGAGGACAAGGAGTTCGGTCTTGTCACACACCAGGCAGATTCCTGTCTGTGCGCCGAACTCAAGGAAGACAGGAACTACTTCCTGCAATTGTCAGACACCCAGCACAACGGCGGCCCGGCCTGTGGCTACCGGCTTCGCGTAAGCGCCCCGCAGCCTGACTTCGCCCTCCGGGCCACGCCTTCCTGCATCAACGTCGGAGCCGGACGCGACGCGGTGGTTTCTGTATGCGCCCTGAGGAGGGACGGCTTTGACGGTCCGATTGATTTGGCGCTCAAGGACATGCCCCCGGGTTTCACGCTCAGCGGCACCCGCATTCCCGCCGGGCGTGATGCCGTCCGCTTGACCCTGCGGGCCTCTAAAGTGGCCCCGGAAGCCCCCATCCCGTTGCACCTCGAGGGGCGCGCCGATGTGGGTGGGAAAACGGTATGCCATGAAGCGGCGCCGGCCGAGGATATGATGCAGGCGTTCCTTTATCGCCATCTGGTCCCCGCGCAGGAAATGCTCGTTGCCGCCACCAACACCAAACGGCCGGCCCCGCCCCTTGGCCTGGCAAAGGAGGGCCCCGTCCGCATTCCGCTGGGCGGCGCGGCGCAGGTGACCATCAACACACCCCCGCGGCCCATGCTGGAGAGCGTGCGTCTCGAATTGAGCGATCCGCCCAAGGGGATTACGATGCAGGATGTTGCCGTTGTTCCGGACGGAATTCAGCTCACGCTGAAGGCCGAATCCATGACGGTGGGATATGCCGATAACGTGATCGTTCAGGCCTTCGTCGAAACGGAAGGACCGCAGAAGGACGGAAAGCCGGCGAAACAGAAGCAGCGCAACGAGCTGGGCCCGCTGCCGGCCATCGCCATCGAAATCGTGCAACCCTGAGTCAGTGTGCCTTGAGCCCGCTTCCGGAAAATGCCCGCAGTTTCCGGCCTGCAACGAGCAGGGTCAACGTCAGAAACAGCGCCATCCAGTCTCCATACCCGCCCTTACCCGAATAACCGGAAACGCCCAGACCCAGCGTCCCGCATGCCGGCGGGGCGGTCTGGGTTTCATCCAGCCAGATGGGTGCCGAGATGGCTTCGTCGTTGCGGCCGTTGCCGTCCGTGTCCACCGTTTCGGTGACGATCACATAGTAGTAGGAACCGCCTGAAGTTCCGGCATCGGAAAACTCCGCCTCGATCGGATTGCCCGCAACGGTCTGTGTCTGGAGCAGCACGCCGTCGCGGAACAGGCGCACCTGCTCAAAGGCCTCGCCCGCGGAAGTGCTCGCCTTCACCTTGAAAGTTCTGGGCATGTTCTGCAACCGGGACCCCATCGGATAGCCGGCGCAGCGAAAATCAAGATGCAGGCCGTTGTTTTCGGTGGCGTAGAAACGCCGGTTCTCATAGGCGTCCATGATCGCCTCGCGCGTGAGTTCCTTGGCCAGCACGGCGGTCCGGAAGGAATTCATCGTGCCCCAGTCGGCCTGGTGGTTGTCCTGTCCGATGACCGGTCCAAGCCGCCATCCTTTCAGGTTGCCTGTGTCCCAATAGCTGATATCCGAGTCCCAGCTTCCGGAGTAGTAGTAGCGGTCGAATCCGTCATTCGTGTTGGACACCTCAATGCCGACCATCTGGTCGGTGACCTCGCCAAAGTGCTGAAGATGCCGCAGTTCAATGCCCAGCGCGTTGTACAACCCGGGATGGTTGAACAGGGCAAAGGTCCCCGGCCTGCCCGACAGCCAGAAGTAGAACTCCGGAAGCCAGAAATGCTCCAGACAACTGGTCATGTCTGTTGAATTGAGCACATTGATGTGCCCCAGAACGGGGTTCGACCATTCAAAGCCCCAAAACGTCACGAACTGTCCCGGCGCATAGGTTTCCTGCGCCGCGTCTTTTAACTGCTGCCACTTGTGGTCCCACGGCCATATCACCAGAAACTCGGCGTGGTCGGTCAGCGAGAAGTAATCCAGATGTCCCTCATCGCGCGCGTAGGTGTAGGCCTCCAGGGGCGTCGATCCGGGGGCGTCAAGGGACAGTCCGCTGTGCGCGTGGAGGTAACCGTAATATACGTTGTACTCCTCGTTCGGCACCGCCGCCGGCGCTTTCTCCGCGGAACCGGTCGGCAATGCATAGGGTCCTTTCAGGGACATCTTCTCCGCTATCTGGGCGGCGCAGGTCTGCGTGAGCCGCTCGGCGATGTCCCGCGTCTCCGCGCTTCCCTGAAAATCCTTCTCTTTCGTTGTCTGGAGGAATTCGCGGCATTGATCCCAGGTGGTCTCAGTCCCGGTGCCGCGCAGGGCCATGGCAAGAATTGCGCTTCGCGTGAACCCGGTCCCGCCGTAGAGTTCGGACAGGACGATGAACTCCTCGGGTGTGGGTTCCCTGTGCTGGGCCAGTTGATAGGCCAGCACCACATGTTCCCCCCTTGGGGTGGACTTTGCATAGCCGGGCGCGTCCAGGAAGGCAATGACGCGGTTCATGCCAGCCTGCACGGCGGCGGCATCCTCGGGCAGACGCGCCGCATCGGCCGCGGCGACGCCGCAAATGAGAAGGGTGGCCATGAGAATCAACAAGCCGGACGGGCATGTCCAGGAGCGAGGCATAAACGCCTCCTTTCTTTTGGAATCCGAAGAATCCCGTTTGTCGTCACCGCGGGGCGGTGTTCGCCGATGAACAGGGAACGCAACGACTTGTCGTCATTATAGAGAACCCTGCGGCTGGATGGGAAGGGGGGGAAGCCGGGGTTTTTACTGTCCCGGCCTCCGTTGTAATCCCCGAGTCAGAGCAAGGCCCCAATCTGGTATGCTGATGTCTTGCGCAAGGGCAGAAGAGTGCCGTGGGGGCACGCACCACAGACCGGGGACCGGATTGAATGATATTCACAGCAGCATGTGAGACAGTATTGATTCTCAGGAAAGCACCTGGGCGGAGGCGCGCGAGCATGCTGCCCGTTCGGGCGCTGGCAGCCGTGATTGTCCTGCTGGGGGCGGGGACTGCGCGCGGAACCCAAGGAATTCTCCTGCTTGGGGACGACCCCATCCGCGCGGGCCGTGCGGGAGCCGCAGTCGCGGCCGTTGGCGACGCCTCCTGGATGGCGTTCAATCCTGCGGGTTTGGACGGACTTGACCGCCGGGTCGAATCCGGGCTGGCCGTCATCCACTCCCGCGCCACCCTGCATACCAGGGGTATCGCGGAGGTGCCTTTTCGCGGGACAATGGTGGATGACGAGTGGAACGGGCTCCCGTCGCTGGGACTGGTGCTGCCCAAGGAATACGGCACCTTCGGCCTGGGCCTGTATCTTCCCACTGGGGCCATGCTTCATTTCCCCCAGTCCAGGTCATGGGTGGGTCTCTTGGAGGGGATGAACGACCGAAGGATTGAATTCGTTCAGCCCCGGCTGACCCTCGGCTACGCGTATCATTTGGATTCCGGCTGGATACTGGGTGTAAATGTCAATGGAAGCCTTTCCGTTGGACGTACCGACCAGATTACACCGCGCCTGCTGGCAAGCCGGGGCAATTACAAATGGGATTGCGCCCCCGGTGCCGGATTCGGTCTGGGCGTGCTGCGCCGGTGGGATAGATGGTCGTTCGGCGCGGCATTGCAGTCGCGGCAATGGTCCAAGGGCTTCGACACCTACAGGGACATCTCTGCCCATCCGGTGGACATGCCCGCGACTTTCCAAACGGGTGTGGCCTACAAGATCACGCCAACGCTGGAAATGGAGCTTGACTACCGGTTCATCAACTGGTCCGATGTGAAGTTCTTCCACGAGCCCAGTTCCGGGGCCGGACTGGGGTGGCACGACCAGCACGCGGTGATGGTCGGCATGGAATGGACCGCCAGTCCGCGGTGGACCTTCCGGGCCGGGTATGGCCACGTGACCCGCGCCATGCGCGATGACCACATCTTTGGAAGCGCCCTGGTGCCCAATGTTGCCACCGACCATGT